>CAXNGA010000124.1:0-5941 GCA_964201375.1 Kaistiaceae bacterium | reverse complement strand
CGGGACCGAAAATGGCGTCAACCTCCGCGGCGAAGCCAAGGCGCTGAAGCTTGCGGCAATGTTCCCCGACGGTTTCCTCTATGTCGGCGACAGCGCTCCGGATCTTCATGTCTGGGCGGTGTCCAAGTCGGCCGTGGTCGTCTCCGAGTCGCGTCGCTTCGCCCGCAAGGTCGGCAGGATCGCCACCGTCGAGCGGCACGTGCGCACCGGCGACGCGGGCCGGGCGATGCTCAAGCTGATGCGGCCGCACCAGTGGGCCAAGAACGCACTCGTCTTCGCTCCGCTCGTCCTCGACGGCCAGGCGGCCAACCCCGCTTCATGGCTCGTCGCCGGCATCGCCTTCCTCGCCCTCTCGCTCCTTGCCTCGGCGACCTACGGGATCAACGACCTCTTCGACCTCCAGGACGATCGCGCCCACTGGTCCAAGAAGCACCGCCCGATCGCCTCCGGGGCTCTCCCGATCTCCCGCGCCATGGTGCTGGCCGGAGCGCTTCTCCTGGCGGCGTTCGCGCTCGCGGCGCTCGGCAATGCGCTCAGCTTCACGCTGATCCTTCTCTACGGCGTGCTGACGATTTCCTACTCGCTCGCGCTGAAGCGCCAGCCGGTTACCGACGCGTTCGTCCTTGCGGCGCTCTTCACGCTGCGCATCGGCATCGGCATCGCCGCAGTCGGCGCCACGCCATCGCCCTGGCTCCTCGTCTCCTCGATGTTCCTGTTCGGCTCCCTGTCGTTCGCCAAGCGCTACACCGAGATCGCGCGGATGAAGGACAATGGCCGGATGACCGTCGCCGGTCGTGGCTACATTGCCGGGGACGCCGCCCTCGTCCTCGCGATGGGCCTCGCCAGCGGCATCGGCGCCATCATCATCATGGTGCTCTACCTCATCGAGGACGCATTCGCGGCGGGCTTCTACGACCAGCCGGCATTCCTGTGGTCGTTCCCGGCGATCCTGTTCCTGTGGATCGGACGGGTCTGGCTCCTGTGCCATCGCGGCGAACTCAACGACGACCCGGTCGCCTTCGCGATCCGTGACCGCACCAGCATCGTGATGGGCGCCGGCATGGGGCTCATGTTCGTCGGGGCCGTCACCGGCCTCTCCTTCTGACCCCGCGAAGGCACAGCAAATGACCGACGTGCCCTACGCCGCCCTCCCCGCAGCCAACCGCCGCAGCGGCGACCGCCGTGCCGACCGCGAATACGACAGGGCGCTCCGCGTCCTCGCCTGGGTTGCGGGCGCCGTCACCGTCGTCCTGTTCGCCGGCCTGATGATGCAGCTCGTCACCGAGCCGGGCGGCACCAACAGCTACGCCAACCTCGCGGAAGCCTTCCTGAACGGGCGCCTCGACGTCGCGGCCTGCTTCGACATCGACTGCGCGGTCTACGACGGGCGGACCTATATCGTGTTCCCGCCGGCGCCTGCGGTGCTGGCGATGCCGTTCGTTGCCGTGTTCGGCACATCCTTTGCCGGATTCATTGCGCTCGCGACGGTGCTGTCCGCCGTATCGCTGCTCGTGTGGTGGCGCGTCCTCTCCCGGATGTCCGTCGAGCGGACGACCGCCGCCTGGATCCTCATCGCGCTCGCGGTCGGGACCCCGCTCTACTTCGTGACGATCCGCGGCGACGGCGTCTGGTTCCTCGCCCAGGTCACGGCCTTCCTGTTCTCGTCGCTGGCGGTCTGGGCGGTGATCGAGCGGCGGTCGCTGTGGCTCGTCGGCGCCTTCGTGGGCGTGGCGTTCCTCAGCCGGCAGATGACGATCCTGCTCGTCCCGTTCCTCTATGCGCTGTGGCTGCGGCAGGACGAGAAGCTCTTCGCCTTCGACCGCGAACGGCTGCTCGCCATCGCGAAAGTGGCGCTGCCGATCCTCGGCGCGGTCGCCATCTACATGGCCTACAACTACTTTCGGTTCGGCTCGCCGCTCGACACCGGCTACGACTACATCGCAACGCCCCTCGCCGACCGGACGATCATCACGGAGCGCGCCGAAGGAATCGGCCTGTTCTCGCCCGACTACTTCCTCTTCAATCTCTTCTACTTCCTCGTCCAGGGCTTCCACGTCGACTTCGTGGGGACCTACCAGACCACCATCGGCGGGATGGACCGGTTCGGCACGTCGCTCCTGGCGGCGAGCCCGTTCGTCGTCCTCCTCGTCTTCGCGCCCCTCCGCCGGCCGCTCGTCATCGGCGGGCTGTGCGTGCTGGCGATGACGCTGCCGATGATGATCTACCACTCGAACGGCTACTCGCAGTTCAACGTCCAGCGCTACGTGCTCGACTGGATGCCGGTGCTCATCGTGGCGCTCGCGATGACCGTGAAGCGCCAGCTCCTGCCGCCCTTCGCCGTCCTCGTCACCTGGGCCGCCGGCCTCACGGCCATCACCTCGGCGGTCGCCTTCATCGGGACCGCGGCATGACGAACGCCACTGCCTCGCTCCCCGGACACGGCAAGATGACCCAGTACATCCCGTTCATCCTCTTCACGGTGGCGACGAACGCGGCCGCCCAGCTCCTCCTCAAGCAGGGCATGAACGGCGTCGGCGCCTTCAACGTCGCATCGGAGCCTATCTTCGGCCTGATCTTCCGGATCATCTTCAACCCGTTCGTGTTCGCCGGGCTCGTGATGTTCGTCGTCTCGATGGGATCGCACCTCTTCGTCCTGTCCCGCGTCGACGTCTCCTTCGCCTTCCCGTTCCTGTCGATCGCCTACGTTCTGGTGGCCGTCTGGGCGCACTTCTTCATGAACGAGACGCTGACGCTCAACCACATCATCGGCATCGGACTGATCGTGTCCGGCACCGTGTTCATAAGCCTGAAATGACCGGCAAACGCCCGGGGGAGGAACTGCCATGAAGCACATCATCGTTGGCGGCGACGGCTTCGTCGGACGGCATCTCGCCCGCGATCTTCTCGCCCGCGGCGAGGAGGTGATCGTGGCGGACATCGTCCAGAGCCCGCTCGACCACTATCGCTCGGTCCGGTTCATCCACACGGACGTGCGCGACCCCGGCGCCGTCGAACGCCTGCCGTTCGCGCCGGACGACGCGGTCTACAATCTTTCCGCCAAGATGCTCTCGCCGATCCAGGTCCGGGCGAAGCGGCACGAGTTCTTCTGGCCAGTGAACTACCACGGCGCCGCAAACGTCATGAAGGCGATGCGGAAGGCCGGTGCGCCGAGCCTCGTCCACTTCACGACCGACATGGTGTACGGCCACACCTACACATCGCCGCAGACGGAGGACTATCCGACCAGGCCGCTCGGCGAGTACGGAATGTCGAAGCTTGCGACCGAGACGCTGGCGCGCGAGTACCGCGCCGACGGCATGAACATCTCGATCTTCCGTCCGCGCCTCATCATCGGCCCGGGCCGGCTCGGCATCCTCGAGAAGCTGTTCAGGCTCATCGACCGTAACCTGCCGGTGCCGATGATCGGCGGCGGTCGGAACCCCTACCAGTTCATCTCGGTGTTCGACTGCGCGAGCGCCTGCGTGCTCGCCTTCGAGGCCGGTTTCCCGAACGCCGAATACAATCTCGGCTCGGACAACCCGCCCCCCGTCCGCGCGCTCCTGAGCCGGCTCATCCAGGAAGCGGGCAGCCGCTCGTTCCTGCTGCCGACGCCGGCGCCGCTGGTGAAGTTCACGCTCAACATGCTCGACCGGATCAACAGGCCGATCATGGATCCCGAGCAGTACATGATCGCCGACGAGGACTGCCTCCTCGACACCAACAAGGCCAAGAACGAACTCGGCTGGCGGCCCCGCTTCGACGACACCGACATGCTGCTCGCCGCCTACCGCGAGTATCGCGCCGCGAAGACCACGCGCTCGGCGATCGCCGCCGTGCCGGCCGAATAGGGGGAAGACCGATGTCCGTAGCCCACGACTACCGCGACACCGCCGCCCTCGCCCCCACTGCCCGGGCGCGGCCGAAGCTGATGACGGTCGACGATGCCAAGCGGCTGGAGCCGAAGAGCGTCGCCGACCTCGTGACGACGCACATGAACCCCGGCGTCCTCCACTTCATGAAGCTGCTCGGCTTCCACAACGTGATCGTCGAGCGCGCCGAGGGGCCGTACTACTACGCCCGCGACGGCCGGAAGATCCTCGATTTCTTCGGCGGATTCGGATCGCTCGCCTTCGGTCACAACCATCCGCGGATTCTCGAGGCGCGGCGGAAGTTCCAGGAGGAGAAGCGCCACGACATCGGCATGGCCTTCCTGTCGCAGTACGCTTCGACGCTCGCCTTCAACATCGCCGCGGCCTCGCCGGACCCGCTCAGCTACGTCTTCCTCGCCTCGACGGGCTCCGAGGCCATGGAAGCGGCGATCAAGATCGCCGAGCAGGCGCAGGGGCCGAAGCGGTCGAAGATCGTCTACGCCGAGCATTCCTTCCACGGGAAGACGAAGGGCGCGCTGTCGCTGACCGACTCGCGTCTCTACCGCTCGCAGTTCCGGCTGGTCGAGAATACCGCGAAGGTGCCGTTCGGCGATCTCGCGGCGCTCGAGGAAGCCATCAAGGCTGACCCGGAGATCGGCGTCGTGGTGCTCGAGACCATCCAGGGCGGGGCCGGGATCGTCGAGGCGCCGGCGTCCTACTGGCAGGGCGTCCGGGCGCTCTGCGACCGGCACGGCGTGCTGTGGGTCGCGGACGAGGTCCAGTGCGGCATGGGCCGGAGCGGCCGGTTTTATGCCTTCGAGCACGCGGGCGTCACGCCTGACGTAACTGCGCTCGCGAAATCGCTCGGCGGCGGCAAGAGCGCCGTCGGCGCGATGATCGCCCGTCCTGACGTGTTCAAGCGGGCCTATGGCTCGCGGCAGACGGCGCTGGTCCACGGCCCGTCGACGTTCGGCGGAATGGGCGAGGCCTGCATCACGGCGATCGAGGCGCTCAACATCCTCTACGACGAGAACCTTATCGAGAACGCGGCCACGGTCGGCGCGCACCTCAAGGCACGGCTCCAGACGATCCAGGAGAAGCACCCGCGCCTCGTGAAGGAGGTGCGCGGCCGCGGCCTCATGCTCGGCATCGAGCTGCAGGATTTCTCCAGCACGCTGCCGTTCGGCATCCGCCAGCTGGTCGCAACGCTCGACGAGAAGCTCAAGGGCAGCCTTGCCGGCTTCCTCGGCAACCTCCTGCTGCGCGACTACAACATCCTGGTCGCCTTCACCGAATACAACCGCAACGTCATCCGCCTCGAACCGCCGCTGGTCATCACGAAGGCGCATGCGGACGAGTTCGCGGACGCGCTGGATGATCTCCTGTCGCGCGGGGTGGTGAAGATCGTGACGGATTTCCTCAAGGCGCAGCGCAGCGGCTGAGGGTTTTCGGGTTTTGCAGAGGGGACGCGGAGGGGGCTGGCGCCGGTGGCGCCGGCCCCTTTCGTTCTGCGCTCAGAAATCCCATAGTTTCGTCACCCCGGCGAAAGCCGGGGCCCATGGTGACTCGGCAGGAACTTCGGCGGCCCTATGGGTCCCGGCTTTCGCCGGGATGACGAATGAGGTGGTGGGAAGGCCCGAGGCTATCCCGCCGTCACCCGCCGCCAGAAGCTCGACGAGAACCGCGGATCCTTGAACGCGAGCAACTCCCGCCACCAGGGGAAGGACGCCTCGAAGGTCGCCGGGCTCATGCGGGCGTCCTTGTAGGGGTTCACCGCGCCGCCGGCCTCCACGGTGATGCGGTCGAGCTCGGCGAGGAGTTGCAGCGTCCGCTCGCCGCGATGGGCGAAGTCGAGCGTCAGCGTCACACCGGCGCGGGGGAAGGACATCAGGCCGACGCGCGGGGCGGCGCCGAAGGTCTTCAGCACCGTCACGAAGGATGCGGCCCTGGCGCGCTGGGCGGCCTTGAGGAGGTCGCCGACGGCTTCCTTTGCCGCGAAGGGAATGACCGACTGGTGCTGGACGAGGCCCTTCGGGCCGTAGAGGCGGTTCCAGCGGGTCACGCCATCGAGC
>CAXNGA010000123.1:0-5984 GCA_964201375.1 Kaistiaceae bacterium | reverse complement strand
TTCAGTCGGAGCGTGGCGCAGCCTGGTAGCGCACCTGCATGGGGTGCAGGGGGCCGGAGGTTCAAATCCTCTCGCTCCGACCAATTTCCCTGACGACGACACCACACCACCAACATGAACACGCTGCGGCCGGCGGGGTCAGCGGGCGGCGTCGAGGATACGCTTGCACTCGAGCAGTTCGGACAGCATCGCCTCGAGCCGCCTTGCGTCGTCGCCCGACATCGCCTGCGATGACAGGGCAGCGAGCCCCTGCGGCTCTGGCCGGTTGGGGTCGTCGCCGCGGAACAGATGGTGCGCCATGGCGGCGGCGCCCTCGTCCTCCTCGTCGGCGAGATGCACCGCAGGACTGCTGCGGCCGCGCGTCATCGCCCCGTCATGGGCGACGGCGCCGGCGTCGTCATCCTCGGGCTCGAAGTCTGCCGGAAGCGGGCCAACGGGCACGCCCTGTGCCGACGCGACAACCGCGCGGAGACCCTGCTCCTTGAGGATGCGCTGGACGCCGCGGATCGTGTAGCCCTCGCCGTACAGGAGATGGCGGATACCGCGGAGGAGGTCGACATCCTGGGGCCGGTAGTACCGACGGCCGCCACCGCGCTTGAGCGGGCGGATCTGGCTGAACCGCGTCTCCCAGAAGCGGAGGACGTGCTGCGGCAGTTCGAGGTCCCCGGCGACCTCACTGATCGTCCGGAAGGCGTCGGGCGCCTTTTCCTCCCGGCGTGGCTCGCGGGGTCGGTCGCCCGGCTCGTCCATCGGCCCCGTCAGTCCCCGGTCGCCGCGCCGTTGCCGTCGGCGAGGCCCTCATTGATGCGCTGCTTGAGAACGTTGCTCGCCTTGAAGACGAGGACCCGGCGCGGCGAGATCGGCACCTCCTCACCCGTCTTTGGGTTGCGGCCGATGCGCTTGCCCTTCGGGCGTACCATGAACGTGCCGAAAGAGGACAGTTTCACGGCCTCGCCGCGAACGACGCAATCGCCGATCTGGCCGAGCACCGTCTCAACGAGCGCCGCGGACTCTGTCCGGGACAGGCCAACGCGCTTGTAGACCGCCTCACAGAGATCGGCACGCGTGATCGTTTTGCTGCCCATCGTCCCCTTGCCCCGCCGGTGACCCGCACACCGGACGACGCGGCAAGATCGGCCGCCCGCCCAACGGTGAGACCCTATTCATCCATTTTGGGACGGTCAACACGAATGGCAGCCAAGCACATGAGACTTAGGAGAAAATCGCCCTACCAGCGCACCAGCACGGCGCCCCAGGTGAAGCCGCCGCCCATCGCCTCCAGGAGGACGATGTCGCCCTTCCTGATGCGCCCGTCACTGACCGCGACCGAGAGGGCAAGGGGAATGGACGCCGCCGAGGTGTTGCCGTGCAGCGCCACGGTGCGGACCACCTTCTCGTCGGCAATGCCGAGCTTCTTCGCGCTCGCATCGATGATCCGGATGTTCGCCTGGTGCGGCACGAACCAGTCGATGCTGTCGGCGGTCATTCCCGTGAGAGCGAACGAATCCTCGATGACGTCCGTGATCATGCCGACGGCGTGGCGGAAGACTTCCTTCCCTTCCATCCGGAGATGGCCCACGGTCCCCGTCGAGGACGGACCGCCATCGGCGTAGAGCTTGTCCTGGTGCCGGCCGTCCGAGCGCAGCCGCGCGGCGAGCACGCCGGAGGCTTCGGGGTCATCGCCCTCCTCCCGCGCCAGCACCACGGCACCGGCTCCGTCACCGAACAGCACGCAGGTGGTCCGGTCGGTCCAGTCCAGAAGCCGGGACATGGTCTCGGCGCCGATCACGAGGGCACGGCGCGCGAGGCCGGCCTTCATCATCGAGTCGGCCGTGGTGAGGCCGTAGACGAACCCCGAGCAGACGGCCTGGATGTCGAATGCGGCGCCGTGCGTCATGCCGAGCTTGGTCTGCACGGCGACGGCTGTGGCCGGGAAGGTCCGGTCCGGCGTCGTGGTCGCCACGATGATGAGGTCGATGTCGGCCGGAGTCAGTCCCGCGCTCTCGAGCGCGCGGCGGGCGGCGTTCGTCGCGAGATCAGAGGTCAGTTCGCCTTCGGCGGCGATGTGCCTTTCGCGGATACCGGTGCGCTGGACGATCCACTCGTCGGAGGTGTCGACCATCCGCGCGAGTTCGTCATTGGTGAGAATTCTGGCCGGGAGGTAGCTGCCCGTCCCGACGACGACCGAACGGGCCATCTAGACCGCATCCATGGCGTCGACCGGCTTCGCGGCCGCCGCGAGGTCGGGGTGCAGGTAGCTGTGGTCCTGGCGAATCTTGGCGAGAAGGCCGTTCTTCACCATCGCGTGGCCGCGCAGCAGCGCGCTGCAGAAGCCGTCGATCCTGGCGCCGCCATGGCTTTTGATGACGATGCCGTTGAGGCCGAGCATGATGGCTCCGTTGACGCGGTTCGGGTCGAGCTTCTCGCGCAGCGTCGCGAACGCTCCGCGGGCAAGGAGATAGCCAAGACGGGCCGGCAGCGAGCGGCCCATCTCCTGGCGAAGATATTCGGCGATCTGGCGGGCGGTGCCTTCGGCCGTCTTGAGCGCGATGTTCCCGGCAAAGCCCTCGGTGACTGCGACATCGACGACGCCTTTGCCGAGGTCGTCGCCCTCGATGAAGCCGACATACTCGAGATGCGGCGGGTTGGCCTCGCGCAGCAGCTTGGAGGCCTCGCGGACCTCTTCCAGTCCCTTCTGCTCTTCGACGCCGATGTTGAGCAGGCCGACCTTCGGGCGGTCCTTAAGGAGCAGCGCCCGGGCCATCGCTCCGCCGAGGATGGCGTAATCGACGAGTTCACCCGCCGTCGCACCGATCGAGGCCCCAAGGTCGAGGACGATGCACTCGCCGGTCATCGTCGGCCAGGCGGCGGCGAGTGCGGGACGGTCTATGCCGGGCATCGTGCGGAGGCACAGGCGGGACATCGCCATGAGCGCGCCGGTGTTGCCGGCCGAGACCGCGATGTCGGCCTCGCCCTTCTTCACCGCCTCGATCGTCCGCCACATGCCGGACTTCCACCGGCCGCGGCGCAGCGCCTGGCTTGGCTTCTCCGCCATGTCGACCGCGATGTCGCAGTGCAGGACCTCGGAGACGCGGCCGAGTTCTGCGTGCGCGGCAAGGACCGGGCCGATGACGGCGGAATCGCCGAAGAAGCGGAAACGAAGGTCAGGGCTCCGCTGCAGCGCGGCAGCAGAAGCGGCGACGGTCACGGAAGGCCCGTGGTCTCCACCCATCGCATCCACGGAAATGGTTACGGTATCAGCCATGCAACTCCGGCCACGGCAACTGGAAGTGCCGATGGCAGCATGAGAGGCCGGCACCGGAGTGCCAGCGTGCGAAACGCGCTAAACGCTTACAGCCGGTCACCCCGGTGGTCCAGTCACGTCGCGTCGGTCTTCCCGAGCGATTTCAGAATGGCGAACGGGGATTCGGGTTCATCGGCAGCCGCTTCCGCCGGCACGGCGAACTCGACGCCGGGCGCGCGGGGATACGGGTCGAGGGCGAGCGCGAACTCCTCGAGCAGCACCAGGCCGATGTCGATCGAATCACCGGCGAAGACGTCCGGCGGATCGTCCTCTCCGATCGCGATCGTCTCCTCGACCGTCGAGGGCTCGGCTGGCTGGCCGCGCATCAGGCGACGGGTGAACTTCTGGTCGATCCGCTCCACGACGGGCTGGAGGCTGACGACGCAGCTCTGCACGGCTTCGGCGACGATTCGCCCCTCGATGGTGACGAGATCGCCCGAGCGACGGAGGTGCAGGTGGCCTGCCAGCGAACGGAGATCGACCAGTCCGAACTCCTCGACGATCGCAGCGCGTTCCGAATCGGTCGCGGCGAATTCACGCTCACCGCCCGCAGGGGAGATGGCCGACAGGGCCAGGTGGCGGGCGAAAGGATGGGTGTCCGACATCAGGCGGCTACCGGTGAGGTGTATGCGGGATCGGGGAACGCGATCGCGCCGCCGGCGATCGCCTTGGTCTGCTGGTTCGAGAGCTGGGTGGCGGCGGCCATCGCATAGGATGCAAGCGGCCCTAGCGACGGCGCCTCGATGTCCGGGAAGAGATTGCGTTCGAGCGCCTCGCGGAGACCCGCCTCGTCCTCGGTGGCGAGCACAGTGCCATAGGTCGCAAGGCGACCATAGAAACTCTGGCCGACCTTCTTCATCCGCTTGGGAACCCCGAGGTCGCCGACCCCCATCTCCCGGAGTTGCTGGTCCATGTCGGCGAGGAATATGTCGAACACCTCCTGCGCGATCGCCTGACCGGCCTCGCCCTCCCGCCCGAGCCGGCGGAACAGGAGGACCAGATGCAGCACGATCATCTCGAACCGGCCATCGACCGTGTCGGGGACGCGCCAGTCACGATAGAACAGCGGAAGGCGTGCCTGCGCCACAATCGCCCGATAGAGCGTGTCGCCAGCAATGTTGGTGCGGGATCGTCCGAAAAGGCGTGAAAGCATGGGTCTCACCCGAATATGGGGCGGACCGCGGCGGCCGCCAAGCGTTGCGTCGAGCCCTAGCGCAGGCTAGGGAGATTGCCAACAATCGCACCGGAGTTGACCATGCTGCCGACCGCCACTCTCCGCCGACCGACAGCATGGTTTGTTGCAGGCGTTGCGGCTCTTGCCCTCGCCGGTTGCACCAGTTCCGGCGGCGGCATGGGCCAGGTGACCCAGCATGGGTACATACTCTCGGACACTGCGCTGCAGCAGGTTCCGATCGGATCGAGCCGCGAGCAGGTGCTCATCGCCCTCGGCACCCCCTCAACCACCGCCGAGTTCGGCGGCGAGGTGTTCTACTACATCAGCCAGACGCGCCGCCGGGCAGTCGAGTTCGTCAATGCGCGCATCGTCGATCAGCGCATCCTTGCAGTCTACCTCGACGGAAACGATCGCGTCGCGCGGATTGCAGACTACGGCCTCGCGGACGGCCAGGTGTTCGATTTCGTCACCCGGACGACGCCGACGGGCGGCGAGGACCTGTCGTTCGTGCAGCAGATGTTCCGCGGCCTGTTTGGCGGCTGAGAGCGCCCCCCCCGGCTCACCGGGAAACTCCCGGGCTGAATGAAAAAGGCCCCGCTCATCGAGCGGGGCCTTTCGATTCCGGCGTGCCTCGCCGTCAGTGCGCGAGCACCGCGAGGAGCAGGAGCGCCACGATGTTGGTGATCTTGATCATGGGGTTCACGGCGGGGCCGGCGGTGTCCTTGTAGGGATCGCCGACGGTGTCGCCGGTCACCGAGGCCTTGTGGGCGTCGGAGCCCTTGAAGTGCTTCACGCCGCGGCTGTCGGTGAAGCCGTCCTCGAAGCTCTTCTTGGCGTTGTCCCAGGCGCCGCCGCCGGCGGTCATGGAAATTGCCACGAAGAGGCCTGTGACGATGACGCCCATGAGCATGGCGCCGAGGGCCGCAAAGCCCGCCGCAGCCCCGCCGATCCAGTAGATCACGAAGAAGACGACGATCGGCGACAGCACCGGAAGCAGCGACGGGACGATCATTTCCCGAATGGCTGCCTTGGTCAGCATGTCCACTGCACGACCGTAGTCCGGTCGCTCGGTGCCGGCCATGATGCCCGGCTTCTCCTTGAACTGCCGCCGGACCTCGACGACCACCGACTGTGCAGCGCGGCCGACCGCAGTCATCGACATGCCACTGAACAGGAACGGCAGCAGGCCGCCGAACAGAAGGCCGGCCACGACATAGGGATCGGCAAGCGAGAAGGTGATCTCCCCGATCCCGAAGAGCATCGAATCGGGAGGCGCGTTGGTCGAGAAGAACTTGAGGTCCTGCGTGTAGGCGGCGAAGAGGACGAGGGCACCGAGGCCGGCCGAGCCGATCGCGTAGCCCTTGGTCACGGCCTTGGTGGTGTTGCCGACCGCGTCGAGCGCATCGGTGTTGTGGCGAACTTCCTTCGGAAGGCCGCTCATCTCCGCGATGCCGCCGGCGTTGTCCGTGACCGGGCCGAAGGCATCGAGGGCGACGATCATGCCGG
>CAXNGA010000122.1:0-6013 GCA_964201375.1 Kaistiaceae bacterium | reverse complement strand
ACGTCGGCGCCCGCGAGGCGCAGCACCTCCGCCAGCGCATTGGAGGTGGCATAGGCGGAGGATTCGAACACGCCGCGCGGATCGCCCGCGGGGTAGTACGCCGCCATGAAGCGGTGGAATTCGACGATGTCCGGATAGTCGGCCCAGCCGACCCAGCCGGGATCCTTCGCGAAAAGCGCGGTGACGTTGCCCATCGCATTCTCGATACCGGCGGGCTCGATCACGCCGCCGATGCTGGCCGAGGTGTTCGCCTGGATCTGCGGCGGATGCCAGTCGAGTTCGCCGAGCCGGCGGAGCGCCTGGCCGGCGAAGCGCGGCGTTCCGAAATTGGCGAACACGTCGATGTCCGCCGCCTGCAGCAGCGCGATGTGGGCGTCCATCGTCGGTTCGGTCACGTCGTAGGGCGCCTCGACGATCTCGAAGCCAGCACCGAGCCCATCGCGAAGGCCGGCGAGATAGTCCCGCCCGGAATCGTCGTTCTGGTAGAGGACGCCCACCCGCGCGCCGGGATAGGTCGCGGCGATGTAGCGTCCATAAACCGCGCCCTCTGCGCGGAAGCTGCCGTTCCAGCGCATCGTCCACGGATAGTTGGCGGGGTCGTCGAACAGCTCCGCGCCGGTCGCCACGAAGAGCTGCGGCACCTCCATCGCGTTGAGGTACCCGCGGATGGCGAGGTTCGCCGGGGTTCCGACCGTCCGGAAGATGATATGGACGCCGTCCTGCTCGACCAGCCGCCGCGTCTGCTCGAGCGCCCGGGCCGGGCTGTACTCGTCGTCGTAGGAGATGAAGCGGATCATGCGGCCGTTGATGCCGCCCTGTTCGTTGATCATCCGGAAGAAGGCGTCGACCGTCCGGCCGATCGTGCCATAGGCGGCATTCGCACCGGTGTAGGCCACCGTCATGCCGATCACGATCTCGTCCGCCGGTGGCGGCGTCTGCGCGCTCGCCGAGACCATCGCGAGGCCGACGGCGCCCGCCAGCCAACCTGCCCGAAACCGCATCGCCATCTCCGCTCCGGAATTCCCGCCATCCGCGGGGAACACGTCGCCGCCGATACTGCCGCTTCCGCCCTGATCGATAGTACCATCTGGTAGCAGGCGCTGCGGTCGGTGTCCCGAGTCTGGCCTGAGCCCGGCGATCACGTCCCACGCGCGTTGACGGGCGGGCGGCCACCGCCGACAGTCCTGCACCGTGGAACTCTTCCTCTCGAAGCTGCTGCCGATCGCGGTCTACCCGCTCGGCCTTGCGCTGATCGCCGGCCTCCTCGCCTGGCTGCTCGGCTTCACGCGCCTTCGCCGTACCGCGCGAACGCTGGCTTTGCTGGCCCTTCTCGGCCTCTACGTCGCTTCCACGCCGGCCTTCGCCAACTGGCTCGGCGCGCGGCTCGAATGGCGCGTGGCGCCCGTGGCGATCGAGGCGGCGCCCGCCGCGGAGGTCGCGGTGCTTCTCGGCGGCGTCCTCGGCCAGCCACTGCCGCCGCGGACGGAGCCCGATCTCAGCGCTGCGGTGGATCGTGTCGTCGCCGCCGCGCGGCTCTACCGCGCCGGCAGGGTGGCGGCGATCCTCGTTTCGGCGGGCAACGTCCCCTGGCTCCAGGCGGTGGCGCCGGAAGCCGAACTGATCGCGGACTTCCTGGTCGAACTCGGCGTTCCGCGGGAGGCGATCGTGGTGGAGACCGCGAGCCGGAACACGCATGAGAATGCGGTCAACAGCGCGACCGTGATGGCGGCGCTTGGCTGGACGACGGGCCTCCTCGTCACCTCGGCGCTGCACATGCCGCGCTCGATGGAAACCTTCGCCGCCGCGGGGCTCGACCTCGTGCCGTTCCCGACCGACTTCCGCACGCGCACCAGTGTCGTCCACGGCGCGCTCGACTTCCTGCCCGACGCGGGCGCCCTGGCGCTGACCACCGACACGGTGAAGGAGTTCATCGGCAGGCTCGTCTACCGTCTCCGCGGCTGGGCCTGAAACGGAGACGGCCCGCCGCTTGCGCGACGGGCCGTCCGAAACGCCATCCGTTGGGAAGCGTCAGTTGTAGGTGCGCCAGTAGTCGTCGACGCGGGATGCGACCGCACGGTCTTCCCAGTTCCACTCGTCATTGTCGGAGTAGCGCGGCGCGCCACGGAGCTGCTCCTCGGTCACCGCGACCTCGTAGCCGCCGAGCGTGGCGTCGTAGGTCAGCGCCGACCACGGCAGCGGATAGTAGTCCTTGCCGATGCCGAGGAAGCCGCCGAAGCCGAGCACGGCATAGGCGACGTGTCCGTCCAGCTTGCCGATCATCACGCGCTCGATATGGCTGATGTGGTCGCCGTTGACCGCATACACGCGCGTGCCCTCGACCTTGTCGGAACCGATCAGCGAGAAGGTCTCGCGCTCACCCGCGTCCTGCACGCCGGTACGAAGGTTTTCCATGGTGATTCTCCTGTTGTCCCTGCCCTTGCCGGAACAACGTCGACCCCCGGCAGGAGTTCCCGTGCCGGACGCCGTGACCGACTGGCTCAGAAGTCGAAGATGTCCGACAGGAAGCCGCCGCGCCGCCGGCCGCGCCGGTCGTCATCGTCGTCGTCATCGTCATCGTCATCGCGGTGCCGGCGGCCACGGTCCTGCCGAAAGCCGGGATCGGTCCCGGGAGGAGGCTGGGCGTAGGACGGCCCGGGGGCCGGCGGCACTCCGGCAACGCTGCGCTCGATGATCTTGTCGAGTTCGCCGCGGTCGAGCCACACGCCGCGGCAGCTCGGGCAGTAGTCGATCTCGATGCCCTGGCGGTCGGCCATCGTCAGCGTCACCCGGCATACCGGGCACAGCATCCCCGCCTTCGCTCCTTCAGTCGTCACATTCCCCTCCTCGCTGGTCTCCCGTGATCTGGGAAGCGCCGAGGGGGTTTGCCAGCCCCGACATGCAAACGTCACGCAACTGTCGTCATCCGCGTCGTAGGGACGGTCCGCGCAACGAATCCGGGCCTCATTATGACGACCGAACCGATCTACAACGTTCTCTTCCTCTGCTACTCGAACTCCGCCAGGTCGATCATGGCCGAAGCGATCCTCGAGAAGGTCGGCGGCGGCCGTTTCCGGGCTCGTTCGGCGGGCTCGCATCCCGCGGCCGAGGTCGACCCCTACGCCCTCGACCTCCTGCGCACGCTCGGCCACCCGACGGAGGTGCTTCGCACCAAGCCGTGGGACGACTTTGCGGTCGAGGGCGCGGACAGCATGGATTTCGTCTTCACCGTCTGTGACGACGTGGCCGGCGAATCCTGCCCGGAATGGCCCGGCCAGCCGAAGACCGCCCACTGGGGCATTCCGAACCCGGCGAACACCGAGGGTACCGAGGCACTCCGGCGCCTCGCCTTCGCCGACACCTACCGGATGCTGAACCGCCGGATCGGCCTGTTCATCAACCTGCCCCTCGCCTCGCTCGACAACATGGCGCTGAAGTACCACCTCGCCGAAATCGGGGCGCTTCCGCGCGTCGCGTGACGATCCTGCCGCGGATTTGATCCAGATCAAGGACCCGCCTTCGCGCATGTTGTCATTTCTCCCCATCAACCAAGGGAGACCAACATGCCTGCCGAATCGATCATCGCGCTCATCGCCATCGTGGGATTGTTCGCGTTCTTCTCGGCCGTTCTGGGCTGGGCCAGCCGCAACGCGCCGGCCACCTTCGCCGACGCAGCTCCAGGTCGCAGCGAGCCCGCACAGCCCCCCCACGGTCGCCCCGCCATGGTCGGCGCGCACTGAGGCCTCGCCCTGAATTCCGGTCGCGGGCGGACCGCAGGTCCGCCTGTGATCGCGGGGCCGGCTCGGAGTGCGGTACGCAAGACCGACGGGCGTTCCCGTCGCAGTTGCCGGGCATGCGCCATCGTCGCCCGGATTCAGCAATTGAACTGCTATGGAACTTGACGCGGACCTCCCCTAGATACACCGGCCAGCAACCGCGTGCCTCCGGAGACTGCCCCGCGTCATGGAAACCATCTGGGCCGAGCTCGCCGCACTTGGCGGCGTGATTTTGATCGACGTCGCGCTTGCCGCCGACAACGCCGTCGTCGTGGGTCTTGCTGCGGCGGGGCTGCCGCAGCATCAGCGGCGGAACGCCATCCTGATCGGCATCGGCGCCGCCGCCGGTCTCCGTATCGTCTTCGCGCTCATCGCCACGCAACTTCTCGACCTCGGCTGGGGCCTTCTCGCCGCCGGCGGCCTCCTCCTCGTCTGGGTGTCCTGGAAGCTCTTCCGGGAGATTCAGTCGGAACGCCGCCATGCAAGGGAGGCACGCGCGCATGCCGAGTTGCACGGCATCCCCATCGCAGCTCCCGAGGCTCAGGCCAAGACGCTTCGCCAGGCCATCATCCAGATCACGCTGGCGGACGTGTCGATGTCGCTCGACAACGTGCTGGCCGTCGCGGGCCTTGCCCGCGACCACACGTGGGTCCTGGTCGTCGGCCTTGCGCTGTCGGTTCTCCTCATGGGCATCGCGGCGACATTCATCGTCGGCCTGCTGAAGAAGTTCCCCTGGCTGTCGGTTCTCGGCCTCGTGGTGATCGTCTTCGTTGCGGGCAAGATGATCTACGAAGGTGTCCACCAGGCCCTGGCGCACGAGCCGGAAACGCCAGCGATCGAGACGATCGTCGATCCAGCCCGATAAGCTGAGTTTACTGGTCAACAATTACACGTTCGTAACGACTGTGTTTGCCTCTTGTCAGGGAGCCGGTAAGCCCGATAGGGATGACGCCCGAAAACAGGGCGCCAGCGCTTCGGGGCGCTGTCAGTCTGCGTAAAAAGTCGACAAAATGTCCTCTCCTTTCATCGAAGTCCGTTCGCTTCACAAACACTTCGGCTCGGTGAAGGCGGTCAACGACGTCAGCTTCTCCGTCGATAAGGGCGAAGTGCTCGGTTTCCTCGGCCCGAACGGCGCCGGGAAGTCGACGACCATGAAGGTCATCACTGGCTTCCTGCCGCCGACCATGGGCACGGCTTTCGTCT
The DNA here is from genome assembly GCA_964201375.1 of Kaistiaceae bacterium. Taxonomy (GTDB): domain Bacteria; phylum Pseudomonadota; class Alphaproteobacteria; order Rhizobiales; family Kaistiaceae; genus JADLGL01. The sequence goes on along the minus strand of CAXNGA010000122.1, from coordinate 1,037 downwards.
GCGGCCACGACATCCGTCTCGATCCTATCGCCGCCAAGCGACGCTTCGGCTACCTCCCCGAGGGCGCGCCGCTTTACGGCGACATGACCCCCGAGGGCTTCCTCGACTTCATCGGCAGATCCCGCAAGATGACGCGCGCGGCCCGCCGGGCGGCGATCAAGAACGTCGTGGAGCGTATGGGCCTCGGCGAGGTGCTCCACCGGCGGATCGAAACGCTCTCCAAGGGTTTCCGCCGTCGCGTCGGCCTTGCCCAGGCGATCCTGCACGACCCTGATGTCCTGATCCTGGACGAGCCGACGGACGGCCTCGATCCGAACCAGAAGCATGACGTGCGCGAGCTCATCCGCTCCATGGGCGACAGCAAGGCCATCATCATCTCCACCCACATCCTCGAGGAAGTGGACGCGGTCTGCGACCGCGCGGTGATCATCGACCACGGCCGCGTCGTATCGGACGGCACACCGCTCCAGCTTCACGCGCGCTCGCCGGAGTTCAACTCCGTCGCCCTGCGCGTCACCGAGCAGGACGCGGCCCGGCTGGTCGAGGTTCTTGGTGCCCTGCCCGAGGTGGCGAAGGTGGAACGGCGCAACGCGTCGAACGGCCTGGTCTCGCTCCTCGTGTTGCCGCGGAACGGCCAGTTCATCGCCGACATGGTCGGTGCGACCGTCCGCCAGAACAACATCTTCGTGACGGACATGCACGCCGAGACCGGCAAGCTGGACGACGTGTTCCGCGCCGTAACGATACAATCCGGCGCGACGTAAGGAGTCCGGCATCGCATGCGTGTCATGCTTACCATCGCGCGGCGCGAGTTCATCGGCTATTTCATAACGCCGCTGGCCTACGTGTTCCTCGTCGTTTTCCTCGTCGCCGCTGCGGTAGCGACGTTCTACTTCGGCGACTTCCTGGACGCACGCCAGGCGGACCTCATTGCATTCTTCACGTTCCACCCTTTCCTGCTGCTGGTCCTGATGCCGGCGGTCGGGATGCGTCTATGGACGGAAGAGCGTCGCTCCGGCTCGATCGAACTGCTCATG
>CAXNGA010000121.1:0-6025 GCA_964201375.1 Kaistiaceae bacterium | reverse complement strand
ATCCCAGTCGGGTTGCCCCTGAGGATGGCGCTGGACAGCGCCAGCCGCCGTAGCCCTGTCATACTCACCAACGCAAGCGGGTTGCCCTGGACCCCAGATGGCTTCCGCTCGTCATGGAGGAAAGCCTGTGCCGCAGCCGGCGTCACAGGACTGACCTTCCACGACCTTCGGGGTACCGCGGTGACGAGGCTCGCACTGGTGGGTGCGACCGAAGCCGAGATCGCGACCTTCACCGGACATTCGCTCCGGGACGTCCGGTCTGTCTTGGACGCGCACTACCTGAACCGCGACCCCGCGCTCGCCCAGAGCGCGGTCCGGAAGCTCGAAACAGGAACGAAATCGTCCAACTGACCACCCAACTGCCCATCGGTGGTCTGCCTTTCCCGGATGGAAAGGCCAATGAAATCAAGTGGCTGGGGGACCTGGATTCGAACCAAGACTAACGGAGTCAGAGTCCGTTGTTCTACCGTTAAACTATCCCCCAACGGCGGCGCTGCGCACGAGGCGCTGGCCGTTGGCAGTGCGGCCTGTCGGCCGGAAGTGGCGTTCACGTAGCCATGGACATCAGGGGTGTCAACCGATGTGACACCGCAGGGTGCCGCTAGTCCTTGGCGCGCTCAGCGTAGGAGCCGTCCTCGGTCATGATGATGACGCGGGTGCCGGCGGTGATGTGCGGCGGCACGGTGGTGCGCACGCCGTTCGAAAGGATCGCGGGCTTGTAGGACGACGAGGCCGTCTGCCCCTTGGTGACAGGCTCGGTCTCCGTGATCGCGAGCGTGACGCGCTGCGGCAGCTCGGCCGACACGGCGTTCCCCTCGAACAGCGCGAGCTTCACCGTCATGTTCTCCTGGAGATACACGGCCGGCCCGCCGATCACGTCCCCCGGGACCATGACCTGTTCGAACGAGGTCGGATTCATGAAGACGTGGTTGCCGTCGGAGTCCTGATAGAGGTAGGTGAAGTCGATGGTCTCGACGAAGGCGCGCTCGACCTGTTCGGTCGTGCGGTAGCGGACGGATGTCTTCACGCCGTCAGAGATGCGGCGCATGTCGATCTGCGTGGTCGGGGTGCCCTTGCCAGGGAAGAAGCTCTCGGCCGACAGGACGGCGTAGAGTTTCCCGTCCATTTCAAGGATGTTCCCCTTGCGGACGTTGCTTGCAATGACCTTGGTCACGGTGATCTTTTCCTCTCGCCCGCTGCCGGCGGGTCGCGCGCGGCGGGACCATACCGATCCGCCGGGAAATATCCAGACGAGCCGGCGGCGGGCGGCAGATATTTCGCCGGCGCGGGCCGGCGACCGGTGACGCACCCGATCCCCTGGTGGTCGCGTGACCGCCACGCCGCAAGACGGCCGGGCCTTCTCGCCCGCAACCGGATCAAGGCCGGCGTCCGCGCCTTCCTCGTCGAGGCCGGCTTCACGGAAATCGATGCCGCGGCCCTGCAGGTCTCGCCCGGCAACGAAACGCATCTGCACGCCTTCGCGACGGAGGCGCTGACCCTCGATGGCCGGCGGGCGACGCTCTTCCTCCATACCTCGCCGGAGTTCGCCGCCAAGAAGCTGCTGGCGGCGGGGGAGGAGCGCATCTTCGACTTCGCCCGCGTGTTCCGGAACCGCGAGCGCACCGCGCTCCACGCGCCCGAGTTCACGATGCTGGAGTGGTACCGCACCGGCCCCGCCCATGACGCGGTGATGGACGACGCCGTCGCAATCGTCCGCACCGCCGCGGCGATCACTGGCGCGACCTCGCTCCGCTTTCGCGGCGAGAGCGTCGATCCCGCGGCTCCGGCGGAACGCCTGCCGGTGCCCGTCGCCTTCGCGCGGTTGGCCGGCATCGACCTCCTCGCGACCCTCTCCCCCGAGGGCGAACCCGACCGCCCTGCCCTCGCCGTCGCGACGGCGGCCGCCGGCATCCGCACCGCGCCGGACGACAGTTGGTCGGACCTTTTCAGCCGCGTGATGGCGGAGCGCGTCGAGCCCGCCATCGGGCGGGGCCGCATGACGCTGCTGACCGACTACCCGGCGCCGGAGGCGGCGCTGGCGCGCCGCCACCCGACCGATCCGCGCCTGTCGCAGCGCTTCGAGCTGTTCGCCTGCGGCGTCGAGCTCGCCAACGGCTTCGGCGAACTGACCGACCCCGTCGAGCAGCGGACAAGGTTCCTTGCCGACATGGACGAGAAGGAGCGGCTCTACGGCGAGCGCTACCCGGTCGACGAGGATTTCCTCGCCGCCCTCGGCGCAATGCCCGAGGCGGCGGGCGTGGCGATGGGCTTCGACCGGCTCGTGATGCTCTGCCTTGGCGCGGACCGGATCGACGACGTCCAGTGGACGCCGGTGGTCGACCCGTTCGCGGAGGCCTGACCGGCCGGGGGCGGCGGTGCCGCCTTCCGTGCCGGGCCGCTTTGGCGTAGGAGCGCGCGTGGCCGAAACCCTCCGCACGATCGAAGACCTTGCCGCCGCGCGCCTCCTCGAGCCGACGCCGGAGCTCGCGGACGTCGCCGCGCGCTATGCCGTAGCGCTCACGGAGGACGTCCTCCGCCTGATCGACCGGAGCGACCCGGACGACCCCATCGCGCGCCAGTTCGTCCCCGACGCGCGGGAACTCGAAACGCAGCCTGAGGAGCGGACCGACCCGATCGGGGACGCGGCGCACTCGCCCGTGAAGGGGATCGTCCACCGCTATGCGGACCGCGTCCTCCTCAAGCCGATCCTTTCATGCCCGGTCTACTGCCGCTTCTGCTTCCGCCGCGAGTTCGTCGGGCCGGGCGCGGATGCCCTCGATCCGGCAGAGCTGGCTGCCGCACTCGCCTACATCGCGGGCACCCCGGCGATCTGGGAGGTCATCGTCACCGGCGGCGACCCGCTGATGCTGTCGCCGCGCCGCATCCGGGCGCTCAACGCCGCGCTGTCGGCGGTCCCGCATGTGAAGGTCGTGCGCTGGCACAGCCGCGTCCCGATCGTCGATCCCGGCCGGGTGACGGACGAGCTTGCGGGGGCGCTGGCGGGCACCGGGAAGACGGTGTGGCTCGCCGTCCACTGCAATCATCCGCGCGAACTCTCAGCGGAGGCGGCTGCGGCGCTGTCGAGGCTGCGCCACGCCGGTGTGTCGCTCGTCAGCCAGACGGTGCTGCTCAAGGGCGTCAACGATGACGCCGGCACGCTGGCGGAGCTGATGCGCGGCCTCGTGGAGCACGGCGTGAAGCCGTACTACCTCCATCTCGCCGACCTCGCTCCCGGCACGTCCCATTTCCGGACCACCATCGCCGAAGGGCGCGCGATCATGCGGGCGCTGCGCGGTCGCCTCTCGGGCATCGCGCAGCCGACCCTGGTCCTCGACATTCCGGGCGGCTACGGCAAGGTTCCCGCCGGCCCCGCCTATGTCGAGGATGCGCTCGGCGCGGGGCCGCTCATCACGGACCCCGCGGGCGAGACGCATGCCTATCCGGGCTAGACGCCCGCGCTGTTCACCACCGTGACCGCACGGCGGTTCTGCGACCAGCAGGAGATGTCGTCGCAGACCGCGACCGGACGTTCCTTGCCGTAGGAGATCGTCTGGAGACGGTTCGCCGCAACGCCGCGGCTGATCAAGTAGGATTGCACAGCTGCCGCACGGCGACCGCCGAGGGCGATGTTGTATTCGCGCGTGCCGCGCTCGTCGGCATGGCCTTCGATGGTGATCGTGTAGCGCGGGTAAAGAAGCAGCCACTGCGCCTGGCGGTCGAGGGTCTGCATCGAGGTCGGCGTCAGCGAGGTCGAGTCCGTGTCGAAGAACACGCGGTCGCCGACCGTGACCTGGAATTCCTGGAGGGTGCCGGCACCGGCGCCGCCGGTGAGCCCACCGGACATTGCGCCGCCGGCAACGTCCGCGTCGTCACGCGCGCAGCCCGCAACGGCGAGCGCAGCAAGAAGCGGGAGCGCCAGCCTGGCTGTGCGCAGGGTTCGCAAAGAACGCATCATCGTTTCATGTCTCCTGAACCCGAGCGGGCCAACGTCCATTCGTGCCGCCTGATGGTTAATCAGCGGTTGCTCGCCTGAATCATTTTGAAGGGATCCGCGCTGCGCGGATATCCGGGGACAAAGCGTTTCGGCGCATCTGCAACTCGCGGCGCGGCCAGTCCCCCTGTCGGGAAAACTAGCCGCCGCCGCCTAGTTGAGCAAGGGCGACCAGGCCGGGTCCGAGGCGAAGTTCGGCGTCGGCAGCATGATCTCGTTGTAGCCGGTGAGGTCGATCGACCAGAGCCGCGGGCCGCCATTCGGACCGCCCTCGTTACGGCTGAAGACGATCACCCGGCCGTTCGGCGACCAGGTCGGGCCCTCCTGCACGCTGGTGCTGGTCGAGAGGATCCGCTCGCCCGACCCGTCGGGTTTCATGACGCCGATCTGGAACTCGCCGCCCATCTGCCGGGTGAAGGCGATGAGATCGCCGCGCGGCGACCACACCGGCGTCGAATAGGTGCCGCCAGCATAGCTGATCCGGGTCGGGTTCGAGCCGTCGGCGCCCATGACGTAGAGCTGGGGCGAGCCACCGCGGTCCGAGGTGAAGACGATCTGCCTTCCATCGGGCGAGTAGCTCGGGCTGGTGTCGATCGCGGGGACGTTGGTGAGGCGGGTCTGTCCGCCGGTGCGGAGGTCGAGGACGAAAATGCTGGTGTCGGCGTTGCTCAGCATCGACAGCACCACGCGCCCGCCATCGGGCGAGAAGCGGGGTGCGAACGTCATGCCGGTGAACTGGCCCGGCAGGAGCTGTTCCTGGCCGGTCTGGATGTTGCGCAGGACGACCTGCGGCGGCCGGTTGGCCCGGTAGACCATATAGGTCAGTTCCTGGCTGTTCGGGCTGAAGCGCGGCGTCAGCACGATGTCGTTCGGGTTCCCGCCGCCCGTGAGGTAGGTAAGGTTGGCGCCGTCCTGGTCCATGATCGCAAGGCGCCTGATGCGGGCATCCCTCGGCCCCGTCTCGTCGACGAAGACGATGCGGCTGTCGAAATAGCCCGGTTCGCCCGTGAGGCGCTCGTAGATGGCATCGGCGATGATGTGAGCGATCCGTCGCCAGTTCTGCGGCGTGGTGTAGAGCTGCTGGCCGTCGAGCTGCTGGCCCGCGAAGACGTCCCACAGCCGGAACTCGACCCGGAGGCGGCCGTCGGGCTGCGACACGACGCGGCCGGTCACGAGCGCCTGGCTGTTGATGATCCGCCAGTCGCCGAAGCGCGGCGCCGCGTCCGGGTTGATGTCACGCTGGATGAAGGTGGCGGGATCGGTCGGGGCGAAGATGCCGGAGCGGCGGAGATCCGCCGTTATGACCGCGCTGATCTGCGCGCCGAGCTGCGCGTCGGCGCCGGTGCCGACCAGATTCGTGATGGCGATCGGCAGCGGCGCGACATTGCCGCGCGTGATGTCGACCTCGAGCACCGCAAGCGCGGGCGTTGCGCTGAAGAAGGCAGCGACGAGCGCACCGATGGGAACGAGCCGCCGGACCGTTCTGCGGAAGCGCGGGCGGACGATGCCGGTCGCGGCGGCCGTGGCGGCGAGGGTTTCGGTCATGGCTAGAACATCTCGATGGGGTCGAAGATCATCCGAACCTCCTGCCAGCCGTCCGGACCGTCGTAGCGATCCGCCGGGAGCTGGTAGGGGGCGCACACATAGAGGGCGCGCTGGGCGCTGTCGGCTGCCGCCTGCGCATACGGGCTGTTGGGCCGTTCGACGATCTGGGGAATGCCCTGGACGGTTCCGTCGCGGTTGAGGCGGAACTGGAGCACGACGCGCACGTCGGCGGGGTTGGTCGCGCGCGGCGGATTCCAGCAGCGGGCGACGGACGACCGGATCGTGTCGATGAGCGCGGTACGCTCCGCCTGCGTCATGGCCGCAGTCTGGGTGCCGGTAGCGGTGCCCAGCGGCGCCGCCGGCGCCGGCTGGGGCGTCGCGGCCGCGGCATTGTCGAGAAGCGCCGCGATGCGATCGAGGTCGGGCTGCGTCGGGGGCGCCTCGACGACGGGGAGCGGCGGCTGGGGCGTCGGGACAGGTGCAGGCGGC
>CAXNGA010000120.1:0-6054 GCA_964201375.1 Kaistiaceae bacterium | reverse complement strand
CGACGAGCCGCCCACCCTCCCGGCCGGCGTCGTCGACGACGCGCCGCAGGTCGTCAGCGGCCGCCTGCCGACGCTTTACGAGGCGATGCATGCGACCGCGCGCGAGCAGCAGATCCCCGACCAGCTCATCAACCAGCTGATCCGGACGTTCGCGTTCGTACAGGACATGACGGGCCGGATCGGCCCGCGTGATTCGATCGAGATCTTCCACGCGATGCCCGATCCGGACGATCCGGCCGCGCCCAACGAGGGAATCCTCCTGGCGTCCGTCACGGTGGCGGGGGTCACGAAGTCCTACTATCGCTTCCAGAACCCTGACACCGGCCTGGTGGACTACTACGATGCCGGCGGGCGCAGCGCGAACGTCTTCCTGATGCGCAAACCCATGGCTTTCGGCGAATTCCGCTCCGGCTACGGCATGCGCAACCACCCCATCCTCGGCACCCGCACGATGCACGCCGGCGTCGACTATTCCGCCCCGCGCGGAACCCCGATCATGGCTGCCGGCGATGGTACCGTCGTCTCGGCGGGCTGGAGTTCGAGCTACGGCAACTACACCCGGATCGAGCACAACAACGGCTACGAGACAGCCTATGCGCACCAGACGTCGATCATCGTCGAGCCGGGCGAAACCGTCCGGCAGGGGCAGATCATCGGCTATGTCGGCTCAACGGGCCTCTCGACCGGTCCGCATCTCCACTACGAAATCCGCATCAATGGCTCGACCGTGGACCCTCTCCGCATCCGCCTGCCGGAAGGCACCACGCTGTCGGGCACGAACCTCAGCGCTTTCGACGCGCAGGTGAGCGAGATCAACACGCTCCTCGGCATCGCGCCCGCCACCGGGCGGTAGCTGCCTCTCACGGAGGCGGCTTCACCGCCTGCCCGGCGAGAGCCTCATCGACGACGGTCGTGAACCCAGGCCCGTCCGCGGCGCAGACGCCGCAGGCGAGGCCGGGGGGAAGCGCCAGTCCGCGCGAACGCGGCGCTGCCCTGCTGACCGCTCTCCTGGCGCTGCGCGGATGAGAGCCTGCACAGACAGCAGACGGCCCCGGTCACCGACCGCGGCGTTCTTCATTCTTCTCCGGATCAGGCGGCCTCGGCCTGCGTCCGTTTCGGCACGAACAGGAGATGGTCGGTGCCGCCGACCACCTTCACGGTGGCGCCGTCGCCGATCTCCCCGGCAAGGATCCTGTCCGCGAGCGGATCCTGAACCTCGCGCTGGATGACGCGCTTGAGCGGCCGCGCCCCGTAGGCGGGATCGTAGCCCTTGCGGGCCAGCCATTCGCGCGCCGATTCGTCGAGTTCGAGCGTGATCTTCCGCTCGCCGAGAAGCTTCGTGAGCCGGTGCAGCTGGATCTCGACGATCTTGCCCATGTCGTCCCGCCTCAGGCGGTGGAACAGGATGATGTCGTCGAGCCGGTTGAGGAACTCCGGCCGGAAATGGGACCGGACGACGTCCATGACCAGCGACTGCGCGGCCGACGAATCCTCGTCGTCGCGCAGGGTCGCGAGGTGCTCGGCCCCGAGGTTCGACGTCATCACGATGAGCGTGTTGCGGAAGTCGACCGTCCGCCCCTGCCCGTCCGTCAGGCGCCCGTCGTCGAGCACCTGGAGGAGGACGTTGAAGACGTCCGGGTGCGCCTTCTCGATCTCGTCGAACAGGATCACCTGGTATGGCCGGCGGCGGATGGCCTCGGTGAGCGTCCCGCCCTCCTCGTAGCCGACATAGCCGGGCGGCGCGCCGATGAGCCGGGCCACGGAATGCTTCTCCATGAACTCGGACATGTCGATGCGGACCATCGCGGTCTCGTCGTCGAACAGGAACTCGGCAACGGCCTTGGTGAGCTCGGTCTTGCCGACGCCGGTGGGGCCGAGGAACATGAACGATCCGATCGGCCGGTTCGGATCCTGGAGTCCCGCGCGCGACCGGCGGACCGCCGTCGCCACGGCGTGCACCGCCTCCGGCTGGCCGACGACCCTGGCGGCGAGGGCATCCTCCATGCGGAGAAGCTTGTCGCGCTCGCCCGCGAGCATCTTGTCGATGGGAATGCCGGTCCAGCGGGACACCACCTGCGCGATGTGCTCCGGCGTCACCGCCTCTTCGAGCATGTCGGCGCCGGCCGTGTTCTCGGCTTCGGCGGCATTCAGCTTGCGCTCGAGGTCGGGGATGCGGCCATAGGCGAGTTCGCCGGCCTTGGCGAGATCGCCCGTCCGCTGGGCCTTCTCGAGCTCGGCGCGCGCCTGGTCGAGATCACCCTTGATCTTCTGGGCAACAGACAGCTTCTCCTTTTCGGCGAGCCAGCGCGTCTTGAGCCCGCCAGCCTCCTCCTCGAGGCCCGAGAGCTCGCGCTCGAGCTTGAGCAGCCGGTCCTTCGAGGCGACGTCCTGCTCCTTGCGCAGCGCCTCGCGCTCGATCTGGAGCTGGAAGATGCGGCGGTCGAGTTCGTCGAGCACCTCGGGCTTGGAATCGACCTGCATCCGGAGCCGCGAGCCGGCTTCGTCCATGAGGTCGATCGCCTTGTCCGGCAGGAAGCGGTCGGTGATGTACCGGTTGGACAGGGTGGCGGCCGCCACCAGCGCCGAATCCATGATGCGGACGCCGTGATGCAGCTCGTACTTCTCCTTGATGCCGCGGAGGATCGAAATCGTGTCGTCAACCGTCGGCTCGCCGACGAAGATCGGCTGGAACCGGCGGGCAAGGGCCGCGTCCTTTTCGACGTGCTTCCGGTACTCGTCGAGCGTGGTCGCGCCGACGCAGTGGAGTTCGCCACGGGCGAGTGCCGGCTTGAGGAGATTGGAGGCGTCCATCGCGCCGTCCGCCTTGCCGGCGCCGACCAGCGTGTGCATCTCGTCGATGAACAGGACGATCTTCCCCTCGGCGGAGGTGACCTCGTTGAGCACGGCCTTGAGCCGCTCCTCGAACTCGCCCCGGAACTTCGCGCCCGCGATCAGCGACCCGAGGTCGAGCGCGAGGAGACGCTTGTCCTTCAGCGATTCGGGAACGTCGCCATTGACGATACGCAGCGCGAGCCCTTCGGCGATCGCCGTCTTGCCGACGCCGGGCTCGCCGATGAGGACGGGGTTGTTCTTGGTGCGGCGGGACAGGACCTGGATCGTGCGGCGGATCTCCTCGTCGCGGCCGATGACCGGGTCGAGCTTGCCGTCGCGCGCGTCCTGGGTGAGGTCGCGCGAGTACTTCTTCAGAGCTTCGTACTGGCTTTCCGCCGAGGCGGAATCGGCCGTGCGGCCCTGGCGGAGTTCGTTGATCGTGTTGTTGAGGGCCTGCGGCGTGAGACCGGCGTCGGCAAGGATGCGCGTGGTCTTCGCGTCCTTCTCCATGGCGAGCGCGGTCAGGAGGCGCTCGACGGTGACGAAGGAATCGCCGGCCTTCTTGGCCATCTGCTCGGCAAGGTCGAGCACCTTGGCGGTCGCTCCCGCGAGATAGAGCTGCCCGCCGCCTCCGCCGCTCACCTTGGGAAGCTCATCGAGCGCCTTCTCGACCGCCTGCAGCGCCTGCTGCGGCCGGCCGCCGGCGCGCTGGATCAGCCCGGAGGCAAGGCCTTCCGGATCGTCGAGCAGAACCTTCAGGAGGTGCTCGGGCGTGAACTGCTGATGGTTTCGCGTCAGCGCGCCGGTCTGGGCGGCCTGGAGAAACCCACGGACCCGCTCGGAATAGGATTCGATGTTCATGGTCAGCCTCCTTGCGGACGGCTCGACGCCCGAAGCGGCGCGTCGGCCCCCTCTGGAACGCGTCCCGAAATTGAGCCCGCGTCTGGAGGGTATATCGAAGTGTGTCGAGGCCGGTACAAGGTAGGATCGCTACGGAGTGTTCGTCCGTCGGCCGGGGCCAGGGCTCGGCTTCGGCGGCCGGCGAGAAGGGCGTGGCGCCTTGCGCCCTTCCGACGGGTCGCGCTCGGCTACGGCAGCATCGAGCCGGGGAATTCCATGATCCGGCGGAGCTCGACCTCGCCTTCCCAGCCTCTCCAGTGCGTGTGGTGCAGCGCAAGGAACGCCCTGGAGCGCTCGATCGCCTCCGCGCGGGAGCCGCAGTCGTAGACGGCCCAGCCGCCGACCACCTCGCGCCACGGCATCGATCGACCCTCCAAAAGGAACCGATCGAGCCTGCCCGAACCTGTAAGCCATGTCCCCGAACAACTGTCAGGGATGTTCCCGGGCCGGACACTTGTCCCGACCATCCGCGCCTTGCTTCTTCGGCATCAACTAACCAACGGGGATTAATACAGAAAAGCGGGGAAGCCGTGGATGGTCGGGACAAGCCCGACCATGACGGGAAGAGGCTCCGCCGAGTCGCAGTCCCTACCCCGCGATCCGCAGCGGGCGGTCGGCGGCGAAGTAGTAGTTCACGTCTGTATCGCCCGACATCTTCCACTCGGCCCGGAGCGGGTCGTACACCATGCCGGCCAGCCGGCCCGGCGCGAGGTCCCCGGCAGTGTAGGCAGCACGGAGCTCGTCCGGCGTGACGAATTTCGACCACTGGTGCGTGCCGCGCGGCAGCCAGCGCAGCACGTACTCGGCGCCGACGATGGCAAGGACGAACGCCTTTGCCGTCCTGTTGATCGTCGAGACCACCATCAGCCCGCCGGGCTTCAGCATCGAGGCGCAGATGCGGACGAACGCGGCCATGTCCGGCACGTGCTCGACGATCTCCATCGCCAGCACCACGTCGAACGTCTCGCCGGCCTCGGCGAGGGCCTCGGCGGTCGTGGCGCGGTAATCGATCGCAAGGCTGCTTTCGGCCGCGTGGAGTCTCGCCACCTCGATGTTGGTGGCAGAGGCGTCCGCTCCGATCACCTGGCCGCCGAGGCGCGCCAGCGGTTCGCTGAGGAGCCCGCCGCCGCAGCCGATGTCGAGGATGCGCAGCCCGCTGAACGTGTCGGTCGAGCGGAGGTCGCGGCCGAATCGCCGGCACGTCTCCTCCTTGATGAAGCCGAGGCGGAGCGGATTGATCTGGTGCAGGGGGCGGAACTTGCCCTTCGGGTTCCACCATTCGCCCGCAAGCGCCGAGAAGCGGGCGATTTCGGCTTCGTCGACCGTGCTGGCCTTGTCCTTGCTCGTCACGTTTGTCACCACTCTCCGCCGGCCGGAAACCGGCACGGTACAGAACGCCCCGCCGGGGGGCCAGACGGGGGCGGAGAATGGCTGCACGCAGCGGGCAGGCAGGGGCGGCGACGCTCCGCCCGATCATGGACATCGCTTCCGACATCGGCCTCCACGCCGGCGACGTTCACCCCTATGGCGCCTTCAAGGCCAAGATCGCGGGCGACGCCAGTGCCGGCCCGGACCGCAAAGGCAGGCTCATCCTCGTCACCGCCATTTCGCCAACGCCCGCGGGGGAGGGCAAGACCACCACCACGATCGGCCTCGGCGATGCGCTGAACGGCATCGGCAGGCGGACGATGATCTGCCTCCGCGAACCCTCGCTCGGCCCGTGTTTCGGCATGAAGGGCGGCGCAACTGGCGGCGGGAAGGCGCAGGTGGCGCCGATGGAGGACATCAACCTCCACTTCACCGGCGACTTCCACGCCATCACCTCGGCGAACAATCTCCTGTCCGCGCTCGTGGACAACCACATCCACTTCGGCGCCGAGCCCGTGCTCGACCCGCGCCGCGTGACGTGGCGCCGCGTCCTCGACATGAACGACCGCAGCCTCCGCGACATCGTCACGGGCCTCGGCGGCCCCGGCAACGGCACCCCGCGCGAGGCCGGCTTCGACATCACCGCGGCCTCCGAGGTGATGGCGATCCTGTGCCTTGCGGAGGACCTCGCCGACCTCGAGGCGCGCCTCGGCCGGATCGTCGTCGGCGAGACCCGTGACCGCCATTTCGTCACGGCCGCCGATATCGGCGCGGCCGGCGCCATGGCCGTCCTCCTCCGCGACGCGCTCCTGCCGAACCTCGTCCAGACACTCGAGCACAATCCGGCCCTGATCCATGGTGGGCCGTTCGCCAATATCGCCCATGGCTGCAATTCGGCCATCGCGACGCGCGCTGGCCTTCGCCTTGCCGACTACGTCGTCACCGAGGCCGGCT
>CAXNGA010000119.1:0-6071 GCA_964201375.1 Kaistiaceae bacterium | reverse complement strand
TCAGGAAAGCGGTCGGCAAAGTAGTAGCGCCCCCTTGGTCACGGGATCGGACTGCCGTCGCCCCGGACCATCAGCAGGGTCGTTCGGCGGTCGTTCGGCGGCAGAGGGTCGGCCACGGCGGCCGGGGAGCGTGCTGTGGCCAGAAGACGGGTGTCGGGCACCCCGGGCACCCGACAGACCGCCTTGCGTCCCTACGGTCAGTTTTCCGGGGGCTGGGCGTCTCCCGCGGACCACAAGGGTGTCTCGTCCAGCCGGGGCAGCGCGCCGCCGACCTCGGTTCCCATTTCAGTGGCTCGCATTACCGTTCATCGGCGCAGCAGCCGTACCAACGAGGCGCTCGTAGTCGCTGGCGTCGGCATCGAACTTCGGCGCACTCGGCATCACACCGGCCGCACCACCGAGGAGAGCTTCCAGTTGGGCGCGCTGTTCGGGACTGAACCTTGCCAACATATCTGGCGTGAACTCAAAAACCTTCACGGGCGGCGGCTGCGCCTGCACCTTGACCTCCAGCGGCAGCAGCTTGCCCATGAGGGTGATGAACGCCTTTGGATAGCGTCTGCACATCTCGCGCAGCCAACCCTCCAACCCATCCTTGCCTCGGCCGTCAGCGCCGTTCAACTCAGCCGCAAACTTGATGAGTTCGGCAAGCGTGACGAGCGCTCTGTCCCGCGATCCAGGGGGGCGTCCCTTGTGGACCAAGTGCTTCTTGTCGAGGTTCCTCAACGACCGCTTCTGCCCCTCCGTCATCCTGAGCGAGTGCTTCACCCCACGCGGACCGTGACTTGGCTTTTTGGGCGCGGGATCGGTGGTGATTGTCGTCATCGAAGGTCCGGGGCTGGCAGCTTGACGATTCATCGAAGGCAGCTCTGGCTGAGAATAGGCAGTGTCCCAGTGGACCTGCAAGTCGGGCTGTTGCTGGGTTAGCAGGCTGCTGCGGTTGCTAATAAAAACAGTCGATCAGTTGTCGGGGCGGTCGGGAGAGCGGTTTCAGGGGTCTGAGGCGTCATCGACGTTGTGGGCCGCAGCCGATGACCGGGGCGGTGATGGGCGTTGGCCATGCGGTTGCTGGTTGCTGATGTATTTCGTTAGTTTTACGGTTGGTTCGGATTCTGAGGCGTCTGGCTGAGGTAGCTGGAACTGGTGTCAGGTGGTGGTGTGTGTTGTGTCTTCGTGTGTCTGTTCTGCAATAAGGTAATAACAAACCTGCGCGCATCGCGCGGGCGCACGCGAGAGAATGGGCATTATTCCTCGGGGTCGGGTGGCAGCCAATCCGACATTTCAACGGGACGAAGAATTGTTGTCAGGCGCGTGTTGCTCACTGACAGGCGGCCAATCAATTCCTGCATCGTGAAAACCGAATTCAGCACGGCGCGTCCGGTCTGGAAATCCATCAGCTCGGGCCGTCGCCGATTGGTTTCGGCAGCGCGATTACGGAGGTAGCGACCGAGGCGATCCGGGTCGGTTTCAAACGCCAAAAGGTGGCGCTGCCAGTAGCGACGATGGTCGAGAAAGAGGAGGTCGGCGGCAGTCCCAACGCCATGCGCCGCGCACGACTCGTGACCGAATAGGCGATCCTCGACTCTCACGACATGGCGCACCGATGGATCGAGTTTGGCGTGAGCTCTGCGATACATGACCCGCGCGAACGGTGCGCCGCGCTCGGCGTCGTACCGTGTGCTTAGTGGGCAGAATTCCGGCGTCATCACGCGGTCGCCGCGCTCCTCCCATGAGTAGCGTTCCGTAACCTCGTAAGGATGCGTTTCGCGAGTCGTGCCGTTCGGCTCCCAATAAAACCGCACGCCGTATTCGGGATCGAAGCCGGGCCGCCATATCCGAAGGTGGAGCGCCTCGAATGCGTCGTCGGCCTTCGATGGGGTGGCAAAGGGCGGATCGAGCGAAATCTCCGCAACGGTCGTGATCGCGGTTCCGAGGAGCGCGAGCGCAGCGGCGGTCGGCTGTTTCAACTCCACGACACGTCGATCCTCTGGGTCGATCCAGAAGCGCCTGTCGTCGGGCGCGAGGCCAAGCCGGGACGGTCGGCGGTTCGCGTGACGCAGCCGATTCTCGGCGTGCCGGTCGAGCGGCGCGGCGGCCTGAAAGCGTCCCTTGTCGATTGAGGAAGGCGGCGCACTGACCGGCGACGGCAGCGGACGGCGCAGGGCGTCGATCAGGTCGGGCGACCAGTCACGCGGGCCGATCTTGCGTTCTTCGGGGTCGGCCGATAATCTGAGGCTATTCATAGGGCGGCGTCTCGTACACGCGCTTTGTGATGAAATCAGGCGGCGACCGCACCACACGGTCGCCGCTTTCATCTCCCCCAACACAGCACATCTCCAGCCACAACAGCAAGCCGAGGGTGTTTTGCCTCCGGTCGGGCGTCGTCGCGTCAATTCATTAGCTTGCGGTGGATTTCATTTACTTACGCAGCGGCGAGGGAACGTCCTCTGAAATCAGAGGAGGTCGCGGGTGATGCCCATGCCGTCGAGGGTCGGGGGCAATGTCGTCTCGGACGGCATTGGGTGGCCTCGTCCCGGTCGAGGGCTCCTCGGATTCGGGCGTTACCCCAATTCGTTTGTAACGAACTCCGTTACTTTAGGCGTTACCTTGGCGAGTTTTCTAACGAAAAAGG
The DNA here is from genome assembly GCA_964201375.1 of Kaistiaceae bacterium. Lineage (GTDB taxonomy): Bacteria > Pseudomonadota > Alphaproteobacteria > Rhizobiales > Kaistiaceae > JADLGL01. Next base: position 3,442 of record CAXNGA010000119.1, on the reverse strand, counting down.
GGTCAGGCCGGTTGGCCTAACCCCTTGATCTAATTGGCTCCCCGGGTTGGACTCGAACCAACGACCATTCGATTAACAGTCGAATGCTCTACCAGCTGAGCTACCGAGGAACGGCGATGCCGCGGGCGTGCCTATAGCAAAGGCCCGCTTCAATTGCCAAGCCTGAAAGCCGGGTGCGACCGTACGGGACGCAACTTCGTGCGAACACGGGCATTTCCATGGCTTCCGGACCGCCCGCCCTTGCCCCGGAGGAGGCCGGTCCACATCTCAGGCCGGCGACACACGGACATGGAAGGATTGCCGGATGCCCAGCGTCCGCTTCGCGGGAAAGACGATCAACCTCCCCGGTAACAGACCGCTGCGGATCGGCCTGGGCGTCCTGTTCACCCTGTTCGGATTCGTCGGCTTCCTGCCCATCCTCGGCTTCTGGATGGTGCCCGTCGGCCTCCTCATCCTCTCTGCCGACATCCCTGCCATACGCCGCTTCAACCGACGCATCACGGTGAGGGCGATGCGGTGGTGGCGCCGTATCCGCGGCAAGGACGAAGCTACGGCCTGACGCGCCTGAACTCCGAGCCGAGGAGACGGATCGCCTCGGGCAGCGACGGGCCGCCGCATGCGGTGAGCCGCTCCGGCAGCTCCACGCGCCGCTCCGGCGGAAAGAGCTGAAGCAGGGCCGGATGCTCGAGGAACGCCACGCCCTGGTCCACGACGGCAGGGTTGGTATCCGGCACGATCAGGAAATCCGGCGGCGTCGCCACGAGCTGCTCGAGAGTGAGATAGCCGCCCTCGCGTCCGACGAGCGAATCACCGGCATTGTTGAGGCCGATGACCCGGAGGATGTCCGAGACGAGTTCCGTCTCGCCCGCCACGAAGCCGCGGCGGCGGACATAGGCGGCCGTAAGGCCCCAGTTGGCGTCGTAGGCCTGGAACCGGGCTGAAGCGACCAGCTGGGCCAGCGCCATCCCCCGCGTCTGCTGCCCGAGGAGATCCGCGAGCGCCTCGATCTGCGTGATGGCGCCATCAATGGTCGAAACAGGATCGACGTCGGCGAGGTGGAAGCCGAGCCGGAGGAGAAGATCGCGCGTTGCGGCGGGCGTTGCCGAATCGACCAGTACCAGGTCGGGCCGCAGGCGGACGACCGATTCGGCACTCCGCGCGGCGTGCGGGTAAGCCTCGGCCTCGGCGGCATAGAACGACATCGCGGGGTCCGTCGCGCGGTAGGAGAGCGAGGCGATCTGTCCAGGGTCGGCCATCGCGATCAGCATCTGGTCGGCGCACAGCGCTATCGACACCACGCGCGTCGGCGGCGACGGCGCCTGCGCGACGGCCGGCGCCACGGCAAGCGTCAGCGCCACTCCGCCAAGGGCGGCCCGGGCACGGGACGAAAGACCCTTTGCCATGGCCTCAGATCGGCTGTTCTTTCGGGACCGATACGGGCGTATCATGCACCGCAATGGGTTGGGCACGCTGGCATTCCGGCGCCCGGCTCCGGGGGAAGGAGCCGACATCATGTCGGAGCAGTCTAGCACGACACGGAGCGCTTCACGGCGCACGGTTCCGTGCGGGACGGCTTTCGCATGGTGAACCGGTCACCGGCGCCGGCCGGCCTCCCCCCCCGGCTTGCGAACTTCATCGCCCTGCCGCTGCCACTGATCGTCATCATCGCTATCCTCTCCCTCATCTCGCTTGCCGTCGGTGACTACGGCCTCTCGCCCGGCGAGGTGTTCGGCGGCCTCTTCGGCAGCGGGGACCCGACCGCTTCCGTGATCGTGCAGGACGTACGGCTGCCGCGCACGATCCTTGCGCTCATCATCGGGGCCACCCTTGGTCTTGCCGGCGCAGCACTCCAGGGACTTCTCCGAAATCCCCTCGCCTCGCCCGTACTCCTGGGCGCGCCGTCGGCCGCGGCCTTTGCCGCGGTGGCCGTGATCGCGCTCGGCCTCACCGGTGCGCTCTCCCCTGTGCTACCGGTCGCAGCGATGGCAGGCGCCCTCCTCTCGGTCGGCCTCCTCGTCATCGTCGCCGGCCCGCGTGCCAATCTGTCAGCGCTGATGCTGACCGGGCTTGCCATCGGCTCGATCGCCTCCGCCGGAACCGCCCTTGCGCTCAACCTCGCGCCAAATCCGTTCGCGGCGCTCGAGATCGCCTTCTGGCTCCTCGGCTCGCTCGAGGACCGCAGCATGCAGCATGTGGTGATCGCCCTCCCCCTGATGCTGGCGAGCTGGGTGATGCTCTACTGGGACGGGCCCGCCTTCCGCGCCCTGACGCTCGGCGAGGACGCCGCCATGAGCCTCGGCGTCGAAATGCGCCGGGTCCGCATCCGCGTCGTCCTCGGCGTTGCGATGGGTGTGGGCGCGGCGGTGGCCGTATCGGGCGCCATCGGCTTCGTCGGCCTCGTGGCGCCGAACCTCGTCCGGCCGCTGACGAGGTTCGATCCGGCGCGGCTCCTGTTTCCCGCCGCTCTCGCGGGCGCAGCGCTCCTCCTTGCCTGCGACATCGCCGTGCGGCTGATCCCGTCCCAGGACGAGATCAAGGTCGGCATCCTGACGACGCTGATCGGCGCGCCGTTCTTTGTTGCCATGATCCTGCGTCGCCATCGCACGCCTGGCGGAGTCGCCGCATGAAGCACCAGGGACCGGCCTTGCAGACACGAGGGCTTGCCGTGAGCTTCGACGGCCGCTGGATCGTGCAGAACCTCGACAAGAGCTTTCACCGCGGCGACCTGACGATCATCGTCGGGCCGAACGGCGCCGGAAAAACCTCGCTCGTCCGCGCCCTGGCCGGCCTGGGTGAATCGTGGGGCGAGATCAATGTGGGCGGCGTGCCGCTCACCGACCTCGACGGCCGCACCCGCGGCCGCGCTGTCGCGTACCTGCCGCAGGGCCACGAGTTCCACTGGCCGATGCCCGTGGCCGACATCGTGGCCCTCGGCCGCATTCCGCATGGCGGCGGCGCGCGGTACCTCCCGCGCGATGACCGCGACGTGATCCAGCGGGCGATGGAAGTGGCCGACATCGTCGATTTCGCCGATCGCTCCGTCACGACCCTTTCGGGCGGCGAGAAGGCCCGCGTCGCCCTCGCCCGCGTGCTGGCGGTCGGCGCGCCGGTGCTGCTGGCCGACGAGCCGACGGCCGCGCTCGATGCGCGTTACCAGCTCAAGATGCTGGAGATCCTCCGCGAGGAGGCCGAGAGCGGCGTCGCGGTGATCGCCGTCCTCCAGGACCTCGCAATGGCCGCCCGCTTCGCCCACCGCATCCTCGTCCTCGACGACGGCAAATGCGTCGCCGACGGCCCGCCGGGCTCGGTTTTCGAGGAAGGCCTCCTCAACCGCACGTTCGGCGTCGAGGGTGCCGTGCTGGAGCGCGACGGTGAGCGCGTGGTCGTGCCGTGGTCGCTCGTCCGCGGCGGACCGCGCAAGAAGGCCTGACCGGGTCGGTGG
>CAXNGA010000118.1:0-6169 GCA_964201375.1 Kaistiaceae bacterium | reverse complement strand
GTCCATCCTCGTCGCGGCGGATCGGGTGATCGAGTAGATCCCGCAGAGCCGGCGAACCTGGGCTACCGACGCGCGAGAGACTGGCACCCGGAAATCATCGCGGTCCCGTGTGACCCGCGTCACAGGGGAAGGTGCCTCCGCTGGAGGATGATCCTCAGGCCACCGCAGCCGCGGTGGCCTACCCACGGGGATGACATTGGGCATTTTCTCACGGACCGCACTGGCCTTGCTTGCGGCGGGGCTTACAATCGGTGCTGGGAGCGCATCCGCTCAGGAGGCGCTGGACGTCGGCATCTGGAACCAGGGGCCCTTCGGCGGCGATCCGCCCGGCGGCTTCTGCTTCGATCTCATGGAGACCATCGCCGAGCGGACGAGCCTCTCCTTCGCCTACAATCCGATGCCGTTCAACCAGCTGATCCCGGCGGTCGTTTCGGGAGCGGTCGACCTCGAATGCTCTGCGCTCGCCGCGCCGGGCCGGCGTGATCCGGGGATCGTCTTCGTCGGACCGATCCTCACGAACAACGAGACGATGCTCGTGCGGACCGACGACGGTACCGCTTATGCCGCTCTCGCCGATTTCGCCGGCAAGCGTATCGGCACGACCGTCAATTCCAGTCGCCAGGCAGCCATCACGGCGGCTGGATATGAGCCCGTCCTGTTCGATGCCGCGCCGCTGGCGGCTCAGGCCCTTGCTGCGGGAACCATCGATGCGTGGATGGTCAATGCCGCCGAGGCTCCGCGCCTGGCGACCGAGGCGCCGGGCCTGCGTATCGTCGACACCTATGTCGGCGTGATCGTCAGCTACGGCATGATCGGCGTCGCCCATGGCGAGGTCGAGCTGGTGGGCACCATCCTCCAGGCGCTCGAAGGCCTGAAGATCGACGGCACGCTGGACGCCATCGCGGACCGCTGGTCGGTACCGCGCGCTCCGTTCTGATCGGCAGGAAGCCCAAGACGAATGGAGCTCCGCCGTTGCCGGCGGAGCTCCATTCCTAGCGGAGATACGCGTCGTTGGCGTAGCGGCGCATCATGCGGTGGCTGTTGAAGTAGGGGGCGATCTTCGCGATCGACTGCTTCATCATCCATGTCCAGCGTGCGCGGTCGTTGAGGTAGGTCGGCAGGATCTTCCCCTCGAGCTTCGCGTACAGGCTGTTGGCGTGATCGTTGTCGGTCTCGGTGGAGGTGTCCGTGCCGACCGCCCAGCCCGTGACGTCCTCGATCCACGCCTCGACCCACCAGCCGTCGATCGTCGACAGGTTCAGCGTGCCGTTGAGCGCCGCCTTCATGCCGCTCGTGCCCGACGCTTCGAGCGGGGGGCGCGGCGTGTTGAGCCACACGTCGGCGCCCGCCACCAGAAGCTGCGCCGACTGGGTGTTGTAGTTCGGCAGGAAGGCCATCCTGATTTCCGGTGCCAGCGTGGCGCTGCGGGACTGGATCAGCTTGATGACCTCGCCGCCCTCGGTGTCGGCCGGGTGCGCCTTGCCGGCGAACACGAATTGCATCGGGAGCTTCTTGGCGATCGACCGCAGTCGGTCGAGATCATGCAGGAGAAGGCTCGGTCGCTTGTAGGCCGTCATGCGGCGGGCATAGCCGATGATCGGGACTTCCGGGTCGAGTTCGACGCCGGTCGCTTCGGTGACGAGGTCGATGAGGTCCGACTTCGCCGTCTGCTTGGCGCGCCAGACTTCCTCGTCGGGCAGGTGGTCGGCGTGGAACAGCAGCTCCGGCTCGACCTGCCAGTTCGGGATGCGGGCGTTGAACAGCTTCGAGAACACCGGATGCGCCCAGCGCGCGGCATGGATGCCGTTGGTGATCGCGCTGACCTTGTAGCCGGGGAACATATGCTGGGTCGTCTCGGCGTGCCGCGCGGCGACGCCGTTGACGAAGCCGGAGAGGTTCAGCGCCAGCTTCGTCATGTTGCACATGTCGTCGCCAGCATAGATGCGAAGCTCGTTGAGGTCGATGAGGTTCGGCAGGATGCGGCCGACGAGGTCGTAGTTGAACCGGTCGTGGCCGGCCTCGACCGGGGTGTGCGTGGTGAAGAGGCAGCGGGTGAGCACGGGGCTGGCGTCGTACTTCCGGCCGGTCGGCTGGAGGAGGTTGGTGCGGCGCGGATACTGGCGCAGCAGTTCCATCGTCAGGAACGCCGCGTGGCCTTCATTGAGATGGTAGGTATTGATGGAGAAGCCGAGCGCCTGCAGGATGCGGAAGCCACCGATGCCGAGCACCGCCTCCTGCTTCAGCCGGTACGCCGCATCGCCGCCATAGAGGTGGTCGGTGATGCCGCGGTCCTGGGCGGAGTTCTCGTCGAGGTCGGTGTCGAGGAGAATGACCGGCACGGGCTTGCGCAGGGCGCCCTTGCACTCATAGAGCCACGGGCGGATCCAGACGCGGCGCCCGTCGAGCTCGATGGCCACCTTGGCCGGCAGCGAGACGCACCAGTCGAAGGGGTTCCAGGGGTCGGGCCGGTGGACCTGATGGCCGCTGGAGTCGATTTCCTGGTGGATATAGCCCTGGCGGGAGATGATCGAGACGAACACCACGGGAAGGCCGAGATCGGCTGCGGACCGCGCGGTATCGCCCGCGAGCACGCCGAGACCGCCCGAATAGGTGTGGATCTCGGGCCGGAGAGCGATCTCCATCGTGAAATACGCGATGCTGCTCTTCCGCTGGTACGGCTCGAGTTCGTTGTTGATCATGAGGTCTCCGGTAAGGGCACGGCCGACGGACGAGCCGGCGCGGACGGTGTTGCCGATGGTGGTTTTCGGCCGTCGCTTCGCCCTGGAGGCGGAAGCAGGAACTGGGCCACGCCTTAGCGGTCGGATCGGGAGGCGGCAAGCCGCGGGAGGTGCGGCCAGCCATGCGCGACCCGGCGCTGCGACGCTACGCCGGCCCGGGCCGTGCTGCGGACCAACCCCGACTGCAGGTCATCGCGGCGGCCTCAGGGCGCCTTCGGGGCGCGGGGGCGCGGCGTCCGGGTCCGCTTCTTCGCCGCCTCGATCCGCTCCGAGCCTTCATCGACCGGGAATGGCGCGGTCGGAACCGGCACGGACGGATCCGGCGGCAGGTCGTCGGCCGGGAAGGGCTCGGCGGTGAGGTCGGGCAGGGGGGCAGGCACCGGGGGCGATGACGGCGGCGGGGGCGTGACGATCACCTCGGGCGGCGCGACCGACGAGGGAGCGGCGGGCGCAGGCGGCGGTGTGACCATGACGCTCCGGCCAGTGTCGTTCTCCCACGGGCGTGCGCGGCTGGGGGCGGGCGGCACGGGCGGAGCCGGCGGCACGGGGGCCATCGGAGGGGGCGGCGTCGGGGACGGCCCCGGCGCGGCGCCGAACGGTCCGGACGCATCCTCGCGGTCGGCACTGCGCTGGACCTGCTGCCAGATCATGTAGCCGCCGATGGCGACCAGGGCGACCGGGATGAGGTAGCCGAAGAGGCCGCTGTAGATGAACAGTTCGAAGAAAACGAGGAGCGAGGCGAAGGCGATGCCGGCCCAGCGCGCGGTTTCCATGCCCGAACGGGCCATGGCTTCGTCACCGTTGCGATTGCCGGCTGCCATCAGGGCGACACCCGCGGCCAGCGGGAAGAGCGCCCAGATATAGGCCCACGATTCCCAGTGTCTGGTGGCGGTCTGGAACAGGAAGATGCCACCGAGAGTCGCCACGATGGCGCCGGCGACGGCGATGCCGGGATTGGCGCGCCGGCCGGAGAAGGCGAGGGCGAGGAAGGCGAGGCCGGGGACGAGGAAGATCAGCGGCCACCAGTCATGGCCGAGCCGGAAGTCGAACAGCCGTGCGGCGAGCAGCCAGACGCCGACCGCCAGGATGACGATGCCGATCACGAGCGGCGCGTTCACCCGGCCCGGGCGATTGCTGGAGGGTTCCATCTGAGCCTCTTCCTTGCGCCGCGGGCGTGTCGCCGCGGGAGCCGACGTCTCTATCGTTACAGCGAATGATCTAGGTGTGCGTCAAGCCGGGCAACAGGGGGCATGGCAGCACGGTCACGGCGCCGGCCCCGTGTCCTGCCGCACCGCGTAGAGAAAGCGGGCATAGCCGATCTCGGCGGCGTTCTTGGCGAGTTCGATGTTCGCCCACGCGACGATCTCGGCAAAGGGGCGCCCCGCGAAGGGCCAGCGGGTCCGCTCGTCCGTGCCGAGGTCGGCGTCGGTCAGGGCCTCGATCGATGCCCGCCAGCGCGAATGGTGGTCGCGGATGGCGTCGCGGGCGGCGTCCGCGGAGCCCGGCCAGGTCACGGCCTCACGCCGCAGCCGCCCGTCGCCGAAACTGTGCTCGATGACCATCGACCACCAGAAGAGCATGTGCCAGGTCAGCCAGCCGATGCTCGGCGGGCCGAGATCGTAGCCCTCGTGGTCCGGCCAATCCGCGATCCAGGTGCCGTCGCCATGCCGGGCGACGTGGAGGCCGCGCCGGGCCGGTCGCCAGAGGCATTCGTCGGTGGTGAGGCTGTCGAGGTGATGGCTCGCCAGGGCCCAGGCGATGTCGAGCTGGCCGACCAGGGCGCGGCGCATCGGGTTGCTGTCGGCGGTCACGAGCGTCCTTGTGCTGTCGGGCGCGGCATCCACGACACGGGTGGGACGCCAGACGCCGTTCCCTCAATCCATCCGGTCGGCGCGGTGGAGGAAGGGGGGGGTGTCGAGGATGCCCTCGAGGTTGATCGCCCTGCCGGCCGCTTCGAGCGCCTTGAGGAAGCTCTTGTAGGGCTCCACGCGGACATACTGGCCGGGGAGTAGAGCGACGAGCGAGCGGTCCGGCTCGGCGGAACGATAGAGCCGAACGCCGCCCATGAGCTTGTGGCCATCGAAGGCGGTGAGCGCCGGGACGAGGCAGACGCCGAGACCCGCCTGGACCATGCCAAGGGCGACCTCGTAGCTGCGGCACTGGGCGATCAGCCGGTGCCGCGGCAGGACCTGCTGGTACCACTGCTCGACCCGCCGCGTGTGCTGCGTGCCGAAGGTGAACTGGATGCAGCTGTTGAGGACGCCCGCGACCGCGGGATCGAGCTCGCCGTCGGGGTCCGTGACGCCGTCGAGGTCGATGCTTTCGGGCACGGCGAAGACGTAGGGGTCCGACGCGACGGGCACGGCCCTGAAGCCGACGCTCGACGAGGCAATCGAGTTCTCCGCCACGAGGCCGACATTGACTCGCCGGCCGTACAGCAGTTCGAGCGCATCGGCGGGCGCGGTCTCGTGGATGTCGAATTCGATCCCCGGAAACGTGGCCGCGAGACGCGTCAGGGCAGGGGGCAGCAGGACGCGCAGCACCGAGTTGAGGCCGGCAACGCGGATCGTGGCGCGCATTCCGTCGGAGAACTGGCGCAGGCCGTCCGCGGCCTCGGTGACGTTCGACAGGATGTACTCGGCCTTCCGCAGCAGGAAGCTCCCGGCGTCGGTGAGCGTCATCGCACCGGGCGTCCGGTCGAAAAGGCGCGCGCCGACGGTGGTTTCGAGCTTGGAGAGCTGCTGCGAGAGCGACGGCTGCGTCAGCCCGAGCTGCTTGGCGGCCTTGGTCAGCGTCTCGGCATGGGCGACGGCCCAGAAGATTCGCAGCTGATGCAGCGTCATCTCGGCGCGCGAGCCAATTCCGGCAGCGGACTGGCCGCCGCCATTGGTCTCGTCGTGGCTTCCGTTGCCTCCCGCGGCAGCAGAGCCCTTGGCGTGGAGGTCCGCCATGCGGCCCCCCCCTTCTGTTCGTTGTTTCCGGGCCCCTCGACCGCCCGCAGCCGCTTATAGCCTTCCGGCCCGCGTGGTGTCACGGATCGGATGGACCGCGGCCTCGAGACCGAGCGGTGGTGCGGGCCTGGTGTTCGCCGAGTCTGGCTCACGCAGCGGATTGGGGGCTGTCCAGCTCGCGGCTGCCGGCTTCTGCCGGCCGGCAGACCGCACCGGGAAGCGCGGGCCTGGACCCGCGCCCTGGTTCAGGGCGGCCCGCCTGGCCCGGTTCCAGCGGCGCCGGTCGTGCCCGTGGCACCGCTCGGACCGGTGGCGCCCGACGGCCCTGTGTCGCCCGTTGCACCCGTTGCCCCTGTCGCGCCGCTTGGCCCGGTGGTTCCGCTTGGGCCAGTGTCGCCGGTCGCGCCCGTTGCCCCTGTCGCGCCGCTCGGCCCGGTGGTTCCGCTTGGGCCGGTGTCGCCGGTCGCACCCGTTGCTCCG
>CAXNGA010000117.1:0-6183 GCA_964201375.1 Kaistiaceae bacterium | reverse complement strand
ATCTCGTGGCACAGCCCGCGGAGTGGGACGAAACCACCGGCGACGCGCCGCGCATCTTCGTCGGCGCCCAGAAGCAGCCGCGGAACGCCCGCATCCGGGTGCCCGCGCCCGCCGTCGGCGACCGTGTGCTCGCCCGCATCTCCGGCTCGCCGGGGTCCTACACCGCCCGCGTGATGAAGGTGCTGGACCGGCGGCCGGAATCGATGCTCGGCATCGTCCGTCACACCGGCACGGAATGGCGGCTCGAGCCGATCTCGAAGAAGGAGCGCGAGGCGGTCCTCGATCCGCACACGCTGGCCGGCGCCAGGGAAGGTGATCTCGTCCGGGCCGCACTCACGCGCACCGGCCCGCGGCTCCACCCCCGTGTCGAGGTGGTCGAGATCGTCGGCTCGATGAAGGGCGAGAAGGCGGTGTCGATGCTCGCCATCCACGCCCACGCCATCCCGCACGTCTTTCCGCCCGCGGTCCTGGCGGAGGCCGAGGAAGCGCCGAAGCGCATCTCGCGAAAGAACCGCGAGGACTGGCGCGACCTGCCGCTCGTCACCATCGATCCGCCCGACGCCAAGGATCACGACGACGCCGTCCACGCCGCCCCCGACGATGACGCCTCGAATCCCGGCGGCTTCGTCTGCACGGTCGCGATCGCCGATGTCGGCCTCTATGTGCTGCCCGGCACGGCTCTCGACCACGAGGCCCGGCTGCGTGGCAATTCGGTCTACTTCCCCGACCGCGTCGTGCCGATGCTGCCGGAGCGGATCTCGAACGACCTCTGCTCCCTGCGCGAAGGCGTCGACCGCCCTGCCCTTGCCGTCCGCATGGTGTTCGACGCCGAGGGCCGGAAGCGGACGCACAGCTTCCACCGCATCCTGATGCGCTCGGCGGCGAAGCTCTCCTATGCCGCAGCGCAGGCCGCCTTCGACGCCGATGCCGACCCGGTCGGCGACGGTCTCGGGACGCCCGTCCTTCGCCCGCTGTGGAACGCCTACCAGACGCTGGCTCGTGGCCGCGCGGCGCGAGAGCCGCTCGAACTCGTGCTGCCGGAGCGGAAAGTGCTCGTCGGTCCCGACGGGCAGATCGAGCGGATCGTGACGGCCGTGACCCTCGAGGCGAACCGCCTCATCGAGGAGTTCATGATCCAGGCGAACGTTGCTGCGGCCGAGACGCTGGAGAAGGAGAAGTCGCCGCTCGTCTATCGCATTCACGACGCGCCTTCGCTGGCCAAGCTCGAATCGCTGCGCGAGTTCCTCGGCTCCATCGAGGTCTCGCTGCCGAAGCAGGGCAATCTCCGCCCCAGCCATTTCAACCAGATCCTCACCCGCCTCAAGGAGACCGAGCACGGCCGGATCATCCACGAGGTGGTGCTGCGCTCGCAGAGCCAGGCAGAGTACAGCCCGGCTAACATCGGCCATTTCGGCCTGAACCTGCGCCGCTACGCTCACTTCACCTCGCCGATCCGGCGCTACGCCGATCTCATCGTCCATCGCGGCCTCATCCGCGCACTCGGCCTTGGCGAGGGTTCGCTGCCGGAGGGCATCGAGGCTGAGCTGCCTGAGATCTCGGCTGAGATTTCGGCCACCGAGCGGCGGGCGATGGCAGCCGAGCGCGAGACGATCGACCGCCTCGTCGCCTACTGGCTCGCCGACCGGATCGGCGCGACCTTCACCGGCCGGATCGCCGGCGTCACCCGTTCGGGCCTGTTCGTGAAGCTCGACGAGACCGGCGCCGACGGCTTCATCCCGATCGGCACCATCGGCGCGGACTTCTACATCCACGACGAGGGGCGGCACGCGCTCGTGGGACGCAACAGCGGCGAGACGCACCGCCTCGGCGACCAGGTGGAGGTGAAGCTGGTCGAGGTGGCACCCGTCGCGGGCGCGCTGCGCTTCCAGCTGCTGAGCCAAGGCAGTGTCAGCAAGTCCCGCCCGCGTCCCGACGGGCGGCCCGACAAGGGTTTCCGTGGATTCAAGGGCAGTCGTCCCGGCCCCCGCGGAAGCAAGAGCCCCCGCCGGCACTGATTTCGTGCCGGTCCGGCAGACGCGCCGCGACACACGTTCCTCTGGCAAAAGCGGCAACGAACGACTATCTGCAGCGTTGCCGCAGGGCAGCCCCCGAAAACCGGAATCGCAACCATGGTCAAGAAGCGCGAAGCCGTCGCGGACTACGTCCTGTTCGATGCCATGTACGAGGACGGCTCTCAGCGGTCGAACCGCAAGGTTCTGAACGCGGCCCTCGAGTTCCACAACGACACACTCAAGGCCGCGAAGGCCGACCTCGAACGGCAGGATCGCGAAATCGCCGAAAAGTCGGGCAAAGCTCCGATCGAGATTCGCACCGTGAAGCGCTCCCGCAGCAAGTAGCTGCCTGCTACCCCCACACCCACGAGAAAGGACCACGACTTGGCAGCCTACAAGGAACAGACCTTCGCCGAACGCCAGCGCGCCGCGCAGGACGCAAAGAAGGCTCAGTTGGCCACTGTGCTCGCCAAGCCGAAGGACGATCCCGAGGCGCAGCGGCGGGCCGCCGAACGCAAGGCGCTCGCGGATGCCCGCGACGCCCGGCTCGCCGAGCGCGAGCGCCTGACGCGCGAGGAGCGCGAGCGCCAGGAAGCCGAGGCGCGCGCCGCCGAGGAAGAGCGCCTGGCCACGCTCGAGGCTGCACGCATAGCCGACGAAGAGCGGAAGGTTGCCGAGGAGGCCGCCAAGAAGGAGGCGAAACTCGCCGCCGCCGCCCGCGTCATCGCCGACGAAGCCACGCGCAAGGCCGAACGCGACGCCCGCTACGCGGCCCGCAAGGCACGCATCGGCAAGCGCTAGTCAGCGCAGCGGAACCTTCGCCTCCCGTGCGCGTTTTCGGGCGAGCGGCGAGGGGAAGGAGCAGTGCCGACCCATCCAGTTCAAGTCGAGGCGTTCTTCGCACCCATGGGCGGCGGTGCCGGGACCTGCTGCGCCCGCCGCAAGGCGAGGACATCGACGGCATCGTCGCCGCCTGCCTTCCGACAGATCGGACGGGCCGCTCCGGATATTCGCCTCATCGCGCCCGACGGAGAAGCGGCGATGCGACAAGAAGGCGTCGTATCCTGACCCTTTGCCGCATCGCTTTCCCCGCGTGCAGCCCCCATCCTCTCGCTGACTCGTTGTCTTTTCTGGACGGCGAGCCGGTGCACCCTCTCCCCGCATGCGAGAGACCCTGCGGTCGGACAGCCCGGGAACAAGAATGACCGTCACGTACGAACTTGCAGGCGCTGCCCCGGACCTCGACGACGCCGAGGTGGAGAAGCGAGACGTCTGGCAATCGATCAAGCGAGGCATGCGTTGCCGCTGCCCCAACTGCGGCGAAGGCCGCATGTTCAACCGATTCCTGAAGATCGCGCCGAGCTGCCCGGCCTGCGGCGAGGATCTGTCGCACCACCGCGCAGACGATCTCCCGCCCTACCTTACCATCGTCATCGTCGGCCACATCGTGGTGACGGCGATCCTGTTCGTGTTCGGTCGCTGGGAGTGGCCGACCTACGTTCACCTCATGGTCTGGCTGCCGCTCACTCTGGCACTGTGCCTTGCCCTGCTGCAGCCGACCAAGGGGGCCGTCGTCGGCCTCCAGTGGGCTCTGCGCATGCATGGCTTCGCCCGGACGTCACGGAACGATGAATCCTTCGACGACACGGACATCGAGCCGGCCGACGGAGAAACCCGCGCCAGCTGGGCGTAGCGGCGGACTTTTCTTGACTTCCTGGCGCGGTCCGCTAGTGATCGCGTCCACGTTTCAAGGGCGGCCCCTCAGCGCCGCCCTTCGTCATTCGAGGGGCCCATGGCCAAGAGCAACACCGTCAAGATCAAGCTCGTCAGCACAGCTGACACGGGCTTCTTTTATGTCACCAAGAAGAACTCGCGCACCAAAACCGAGAAGATGTCGCTGAAGAAGTACGACCCGGTCGTGCGGAAGCACGTCGACTTCAAGGAAGCCAAGATCAAGTAGGCTTCGAGCTTCGGTCGGATTCTGAAAAGGCACCCGTCGCGGGTGCCTTTTGCTTTTCGGGAACCCCGCTCCGACGCCAGCGCTCACGGGGGACGAATTTTCCCATCATTTGATGCGGAGAGAAGGAGCATACAGCCGAAAGCTCCCCCTGCCCGGGGGGCGGAGGAGCGGCTGCAGAGTCGAGTTCGGAAGGCCTCGGGCGGGCCAGAATAGTGGCCGGCCCAGAACGGGTTTATACGAGGAGGCCACTCAATCCGTTCTGGGCCGGACCAACCCCACGGACCCCAGGAGATGCGGCGGACCTGAGCACTCCGTAGGGCATTGGGTTGCTTCGGCGGCGAAGCCTTGCGGCTCATTGGAGCCCGCTGGATGCCGCCTCAGGCATGAAGAAGACTTTACCCGATCTCTTCGGAAAATCAACAAATTGCCCCGACCGCGGGCAGGCGACAAAGGAACTGCGTAAACCGTTAACCTTACGCGTGCGGATGGCGATCTCGCGAACTCAATGGCTGCAGGCAGTTGGCCGCTGCGATGCTTAAGCGGCGGCCGAGACGACCCTGTTCCGGCCCGTGTGTTTCGCCCGGTAAAGCGCCTCGTCGCCACGCTGCAGCAGCGAGTGCACCGTGTCCGTCGGCGACTCCATGGTCGAGATGCCGACACTCACCGTCACGGCGATCGGGTTCTGGCCGATGTCGAGGGCAAACGGTTCACCCGAGATGCGTTCGCGGATGCGTTCGCCGACCAGGACCGCCAGCGATACGTCGGTCTCAGGCATCGCCACCACGAACTCCTCCCCGCCGAACCGGCAGGCAAGGTCGATCCCGCGCACCGCGCGGCGGATACGATCGGCGAACTCACGCAGCACCGCATCGCCGGCAAGGTGGCCATAGGTGTCGTTGATCGCCTTGAAGTGGTCGATGTCGATCAGGAGGAGCGAGAGCGGGCGGCCGCGGCCGGCGGCCTGGCCGATCAGCGTGGCGAGGTGCCGCTCGAAATAGCGTCGATTGTGGAGGCCGGTGAGCCCGTCGGTGATCGCCATCTCGATGGTGAGCTGGACGTTGTCGCGCAGCTGGTCGGAATAGCGCCTCCGGCGGATCTGGGTGCGGACACGCGCCAGCAACTCGTTCCGGTCGATCGGCCGCGTGATGTAGTCGTTCACGCCGAGTTCGAGCGCCCGGATGATCCGGCCGTCGCCGTCGGGCGAATCCACCACCAGGATCGGCAGCATCCGCGTCCGCTCTAGCGAGCGGATCTGTGAGCAGAGCCGCAGGCCGTCATGGGCGGCGAGTTCGAGGCTCACGATGGCGAGGTCGAAGCCGCCCTCGGCCGCCTTGAACAGCGCCTCCTGCGGGTCGGTCTCCACCGTGACGCTATGGTGGCGCGAGAGGCCCGAAACGATGCGGTCGCGGGATGAGGCGCGGTCGTCGACGAGAAGGATCCGGCCGGAGAGCGACGCCTCAGGGCTCGGCTCGAGTGCGATCTGGTTCGTCGTTGCAGCGCGGGCACCGAGTTCGTCCGTCAGCATCTTCAGCCGCACGAGGCTGCGCACGCGGGTCACGAGGGCAAGATCGTTGGCCGGCTTGGTGAGGAAGTCGTCCGCGCCGGCTTCGAGCCCGGCGACCCGGTCCTGGACGGAATCGAGCGCTGTCACGATCACGACCGGCAGGTGCGTCGTCTTCGGGTCGGCCTTGAGCCGGCGGCAGACCTCAAAGCCGTCCATGCCGGGCATCATCACGTCGAGGAGGACGATGTCGCACAGGCCGCGGCTGCAGATCTCGAGGGCCTGCGGCCCGTTGGCGGCCGTGATCACCTCGAAATACTCGGCCGTGAGCTTGGCTTCGAGCAGCTTCACGTTCGCCGGTATGTCGTCGACCACCAGGATGCGCGCGCTCATGGATTCCCCTCAGGCGTCGCCGAGATAGGCTTTCACCGTCTCGATGAACTTCCCCACCGAGATCGGCTTGGACAGGTACGCCTCGCAACCGCCCTGGCGGATGCGATCCTCGTCCCCCTTCATCGCGAAGGCCGTGACCGCGATGATCGGGATCGCGCGGAGGTCGTCGTCCTCCTTGATCCACTTGGTCACTTCCAGCCCCGATACCTCGGGTAGCTGGATGTCCATCAGGATCAGGTCGGGCCGATGCGCGCGGGCGAGGTCGATCGCCTCGAGGCCGGACCGGGTCTGGATGGTGTCGTAGCCGGACGCTTCCA
>CAXNGA010000116.1:0-6185 GCA_964201375.1 Kaistiaceae bacterium | reverse complement strand
TTCGCCGTGTCGATGAATTCCTGGAAAGTCAGGGAGGAACTGCCGACGCGGGTGACGTCGACGATGTTGAGGTCAGCAACCTCGAGCACCTGCGGGACCTGCTCGACCACCGCCTCGACGGCAAGTCGCCCGTCCGGCGTGTTGGCGATCGTCCCGCCGGTCGCGATGATCGTGATGTTGGGGAGGTCAGTCTGAGCGTAGGCTGATGAAATACCGAGCGACATGGCGCCAATGATGGCAATCGAAACTGCCGCTGCACGAAGCACAGGCGAGCGCTCCGTCTCTTTTGTACTCAGTGGACTGTGGAATTGCATGGTCTTTCCTTGACTTGTGCGTACGATGGATTCGGGTAGCCTCACACTCGTTGCAAAGTCCGCGCCATCTGCAAATGACAGTCGCTCCCGGCGGAGTGCCGGTGGCTGGCCAATAGGATTCTCCGCCGTGGTCCGGTCGTCTGGACAGACTATCGGCTGGGTCACGATTGGTTCAATTGTTCGAAACGGCGCCCGTCCTGTGTGCCCGGCGCCTGCGGATGACTCTTCGGTCACTCTGACCAGCGTCCTGCCGCGCTCGGCTTCCCTGGCCATCGGCAATGCTTCGGGTCTGCTGGTTAGTGAGGAGAACCACTCCGGGGCCTGAGCGTTTCGGATCGGCTTTTCAGCCCCTGCGATGATCCGCACGGAGCCTCTGCCACAGGCAGCGCTTCCCGCCGAGCCTAACGGGAAGCCGCGATCGTCTCGGCGTGGTGGCAGGCGGCGAGGCGGACGTCGACGCCGCGCAGGGCCGGACGTTCGCTGCGGCAGCGGTCATCGGCGAACGGACAGCGCGCGCTGAGGAGGCACTGGTCGCGGACCGAGCCGATCGGACTTGCGGTGTCGCCGGCGAGTCGGAAGCTGCCGCGGCCTTCGCCCGGCGAGGCGTCGACGAGTGCGCGCGTGTAGGGGTGCTTCGGCGCCGTGAGGATCTCCGACACCGGGCCGATCTCGACGACACGACCGAGATAGAGCACCAGGACGCTGTCGCACATCAGCCGCACCACTTCGAGGTCGTGCGAAACGAAGGCGAGGGTCAGGCCGCGCTCGCGCCGCAGGCGGTCGATGAGGCGAAGGATCGTTGCCTGGACCGACACGTCGAGCGCCGCCGTCGGCTCGTCGAGGATGAGGAGGCGCGGTTCGGAGATCAGCGCCCGGGCGATGCCGACGCGCGCCTGCTGGCCGCCGGAAAGCTGGTGCGGCCGACGCTCGAGGAGGTCGTGGCCGAGGTCGACTTCGGTCGCGACCTTCTTCACCCGCTCGAGCACGCCAGCGTTGATCTTCGGCAGGCCGAGGCCGATGGCGATGTTCTGCGCGACCGTGAAGGCGGGGTTGAGCGCATCGCCCGCAGTCTGGAAGACGAGCTGGATCGCGCGGCGCGCCGGATCCCTGCCGAAGGCGCGGGCCGGCACGCCGGCAATGTCCCGCGCGCCGTCGAGCACGATGCCGCCCTCCTGCGGGTCGTCGAGCCGGGCGAGGATGGTCGCGAGCGTCGACTTCCCCGAGCCGCTTTCGCCGATGATGCCGATCGAGCCGCCGGCGTGGAGGCGGAAGCCGACATCGTCGAGCGCGTGAAGCTCGCCGCCACGCACCGGAAAGCGCCGCGACAGGCCGACGACTTCGAGGAGCGGCGTCATACCAGAGGCCTCCAGCACGCGACCCTGCCATCGGGCGGGACGGGATCGAGGCGCGGCACCTCCGTGCGGCAGCGTTCGACCGCACGCTCGCAGCGGTCGGCGAAGCGGCAGGCCGGCACAGTGCCGGAGAGGTCGGGGAACTTGCCCGGGATGCCGCCGAGATCGGCGACGGTCGCAGCCCGGGCCGGGACGGCGCGGACCAGCCTGGCCGAGTAGGGATGGCGCGGCGCGTCGAACACGGTCAGGGCGCTGCCCTCCTCGACGAGCTGGCCGGCATGGAGGACGGCAACGCGGTCGGCGTAGTCGCGGGCAAGGCCGAGGTCGTGCGTGATGAACAGCGTCGACATAAGTCGCCGCTTCGCTTCGGCCGCGAGGAGGTCGAGGATCGCCGCCTGGGTCGTGTTGTCGAGGCCCGTCGTCGGCTCGTCCGCGATGAGGAGGTCCGGCTCGCCCGCCATGGCGAGCGCCAGCATCACCCGCTGGCACATGCCACCCGACAGTTCGTGCGGATAGGCTTTTGCGCGCCGCTCCGGATCAGGAATCCTCACCGCAGCGAGCGCTTCCACGGCCGCCTCGCGGAGCGCCCTGCCGCGCAGCTTCCGGTGCCGGGCGATGACGTCGCCGATCTGCGTGCCGACGGCGAGCGTCGGCGACAGCGCGGCGCGGGCGTTCTGGAACACCATGCCGATTCGCCTGCCACGCAGTGCTTCGACCGCGCGCCGATCGACCGCGAGCTCGATGCCATCGAAGCTAATCGACGTAGCATTCACCCGTGCCGCGTCGGCGAGGATGCCGGCAACGGTATGGGCGATGATCGACTTCCCGGAACCGCTCTCGCCGACGAGCGCGAGCGTCTCGCCGCGGGCGATGGCGAACGAGACATCCTGGACCGTCGGGACGATGCGGCCGCCGAAGGAGATCGAGAGGCCGCTTACCGCAAGGAGCGGGGAGGTGTCTGGCGGCGGCGACGGCTGGTCGAGGACGGCGGTCAATGCGTTCATGCCCGCTTCGGGTCCAGCCGGTCGCGCAGCCAGTCACCGAACCCGCCGAAGGCAAGGACCGCAAGGACCAGCATGGCGCCGGGGAAGACGAACATCCACCACTCGCCGGAGAAGAGGAAGTCTGCGCCATCGGCGACGAGGATGCCCCATTCAGGCGTTGGCGGGCGGATGCCGAGGCCGAGGAAGGAGAGGCCGGCGGCGTTGAGAATCGCCCAGCCGATGTTGAGCGAGGCCTGCACCGCAAGGATCGGCGCGACGTTCGGCAGGATGTGGCGGGCGACGATCGTGAACGAGCCGATGCCGGAGAGGCGCGCGGCCTGCACGTACCCCGCCGAACGCCGGCGGTTCACCTCGCTCCGCGTCGTCCGGGCGTAGAGCGGGAGGTTCACGACCGATGTGGCGATCACGACGCTCCACACCGAGTTCCCGAGGCCAGCGGCGATGCCGACGGCAAGCACGAACAGCGGGAAGCCCATGATCGTGTCGATGGTGCGGGAGACGATCCGGTCGGTCCAGCCGCCGGCCCAGCCCGCCGCGGCGCCCAGGGCCGTGCCGATGCCGAGGGAAAGGAGGACCGCGCCGAGCGCGATCATGAGATCGAGCCGGGTCGCTGCGATGACGCGGCTGAAGACGTCGCGTCCGACGTCGTCGGTGCCGAACAGGTGCGCCCAGGATGGCGGCTGGAGACTGACGCGGGTGTTGGTGGCGACCGGATCGTAGGGGACGATCATGGGGCCGAAGACGGCGAGGAACAGGAAAAGGCCGACGAGCCAGACGCTCCACGCGCCCCCCCTGACGCGAAGGCGGGGCAGCCTGCGCCGGGCGGGCGCGTCCGTCGCGTCAGCCGTCATAGCGCACCCGCGGATCGACGAGGGCGGTGATGACGTCGATGGCAAGGTTCACCACGATGTAGAGCGCCGCCATCACGAGGATGTAGGCCTGCACCGGCGCATAGTCGGCAACGAGCACCGCATCGACGGTGTAGGCGCCGATGCCGGGCCAGCCGAACACGTCCTCGACCAGCACGTTCGCGCCGAGCATGAAGGAGAACACCATGCCGGTCGTGTGCAGCACGGGGATCAGCGCGTTGCGGAACCCGTAGCGCCACAGGATCGTGCGCCGGCTCAACCCTGCCGCCCGCGCGGTGCGGACGAAGTCGCTCGACAGCGCGTCCATCATGGCCGAGCGGGTGATGCGGGCGATCGGGCCGATGCCGAACCAGGCGAGCGTGATCACCGGGAGCGCGAGCTGGCGGACGAGTTCGCCGAACAGGTCGAACCGCCCCTGCAGCAGGGCGTCGATCGTCCAGAAGCCGGTCATCGGCTGCGGCGGCGAATACATGAAGGACAGGCGGCCGAGCGGCTCCGGCGCCCAGTCGAGGAGGTAGTAGAACAGGAACACCAGAACCAGGCCGAGGAAGAAGGTCGGTACCGCCTGGCCGACCGCCGAGACCACCGAGGCGATGCGATCGACCACGCCGCGCGGCCGGAGCGCCGCGCCAACGCCGAGGAGAATCCCGCCCGCTATGGCAATGACGAGAGCGAAGAGCGTCAGTTCGAGCGAGGCGGGAAGGCGCCGCGCGAAATCCTCGATCACCGGCTGGCCGGAAGAGAGGCTGTCGCCGAGATCGCCTCTGACGAGCTGGCCGACATAGGCAAGGAACTGTTCCATCATCGTCCCGTCGAGCCCGAGCCGCTGACGCGTCTCCTCGATGGTCGCCGCCGTCGCCGTGGGGCCGGCGTAATAGGCCGCGGCGTCGCCCGGCAGGATGCGGGTGACGATGAAGGCAATGACGATGATCCCCACCAGGTTCGGGATCGCCGCAAGGAGGCGGAAGGCGATGACGCGGGTCATGCGTCGCTACCCCTCGCCCCTGGGGGAAGAGGTGAAGCTGACGACAACGGAGGCCAATTCATGTCCATGACGACCTATCAAGCAAAGCGAATGCCATGGGCAGGGCTGCCGGATTGCTGCTCTGCCGGGCCATGCCGCACCCCGCACGACGACGGGCGACTAGATTGGAAGCACTCGGCGCATGACTTTTGTGCATGTTATGTGAATTGTATAGGGCCCGGCATCGAAGCCGTGCCCCGGAATCCGCAGAGTCTCAATGGCCACGCCCTCTGATGATACTGTGGCACGTCACTTGCCTGACAGTCATGCCGTCATCCATCGCATTTCGCGACCGGAGTTCTGAGGAGCCCTTTCGTGCAGCATTTCCCACCGACTCCAGGCAGGCTGGTCCTTACGGCCGCGCTTGCCCTGGCCCTGGCGGGCACGACCGCGCTGGTCATGCCTTCCCTCGCCCAGTCCCGTGACGACATCATCGTGATCGTGGAGGAGGAAGGTCCCGCGACGCTCGACATCCACGGCGCCACGGCCAACGTGCCGACGCACCAGGTGTCGTGGAACGTCTACGACCGCCTCATCACCCACGCCCGCAACCAGCTTCCCGACGGCAGCTGGACGTACGACTACACGACCTTCGCGCCGGAGCTCGCCGAGCGCTGGGAGTTCTCGGCGGACGGCAGGTCCGTCACCTTCCACCTCCGTACCGATGCCGTCTTCCATGACGGCCGGCCCGTGACATCGGCCGACGTGAAATGGTCGCTCGACCGCGCCGTGTCCGTCGGCGGCTTCCCGTCGACCCAGATGGGCGCGTCCGAGATGACGTCGCCCGACCAGTTCGTGATCATCGACGAGCACACCATCCGCGTCGATTTCCCGCGGCCGAACTCGCTGATGCTGGCGAACCTGGCCGTGCCGGTGCCGATCATCATCAACTCGACGCTCGCGCTCGAGCATGCGACCCCGGGTGATCCGTGGGCGCTCGAATGGGTCGGCCGCAACGATGCCGGCGGCGGCGCCTACCGGGTCGAGTCGTGGACGCCGGGCACCGAGATCGTCTTCAGCCGCTTCGACGAATGGAAGTCGGGCGAACTGCCGGAGATGGAACGGGTGATCTCGCGCCAGATCGCGTCCGCCGGCAGCCGCCGGGCGCTGCTCGAGCGCGGCGACGCCGACCTTTCCTTCAATCTGCCGCCGAAGGATTTCGCCGAACTCGTCGAAGCCGGCCAGCTGAAGATCATCGGCACGCCCGTCGACGCGGAGCTCATCTACGTCGACATGAACGTGACGATTCCTCCGTTCGACAACCCGCTCGTCCGCCAGGCGATCGCCTACGCGATCCCCTATGACGACATCGTCGGGACCGCGTTGTACAACCGCGGCATCGGCATGTTCGGCGGGCCGGAGGAAGTCACCACCACCGCGTGGCCGCAGCCGTCGCCCTATGTCTACGATCTGGACCGGGCACGCGCGCTCCTGGCGGAGGCTGGCTTCCCGAACGGCTTCACCACGACAATCTCCTACGACCTGTCGACGTCGGCGACGCGCGAGCCGATCGCCCTCCTCATCCAGGACAGCCTCCGGCAGATCGGCGTCACGGTCGTGATCAACGAAGTGCCGGGCGCCAACTGGTATGCCCAGCTCGCGGACAAAGCCTTCCCGATGGA
>CAXNGA010000115.1:0-6190 GCA_964201375.1 Kaistiaceae bacterium | reverse complement strand
CGGACGCTTCGGACTGGCGGGCCTGCGTCGTCGGGTCCACGCGGCGGGCGGGGGCGTTCACGGCGTCCCTCCGGGCGCCGCCACGAGGCGCCATTCCGAGACTCGGGCGAGGTGGTCGTAGTCACCGGGGAAGCGTCGCTCGAACATCGGCCGCGCCTGCGAGGCGTAGCCGTGGGCGGGGTCATCGTACCGGGCGACGAGGCCACGGAGCATCGTGATCGCCTGGGCCGCGATGGAGTCGGGCCGGACATCGTCGTCAACGGCGGAGCGGACCGGATTCTCGCGGCCGGCCTTGCCGAGCGCAATCCACGCCACCTCCGACAGCGACCGGCCGGCGAAGGCCGCGCCGAAGGCGCCCGCCGTCACCATCGCGCCTTCGAGGGCGAGCTGCGGCGAGAACAGCAGCACCTGTTTCGGGCTCGGCGGGGCGCCGGTCTTGTAGTCGTAGATGCCGACCGTGCCGTCGTGGAAGATGTCGATGCGGTCGGCGCGGCCGTTGAGCTTGAACCTGCCTGCCGGCGCGTCGAAAAGGTACTCGCCCTTGATCTCGGGATGGCGCGACGCGACGCGCCCATCCCGCTCCGCCTCCCAGTCCGCCATCCAGCCGGCGATCCGCTCCGCCAGCAGCGACCAGACGGCGTGGACCTCGGGGAAGTCGGCGATGACGGTGAATTTCTCCCGCCAGATCGCCAGCAGCCGATCCCGCGCTGCGCCGTCGAACGGCCGTCCGGTCCATTCGCGCGTGAAATCGGAGAAGGCGTCGTGGATCAGCGTGCCGCGGATGCGGGCATCGGCGCGCTGGCCGATCGGGTCGAGCGGTTCGAGCTGCAGGATGCGCCTTGCGTAAATCTCGTATGGGTCGCGGATCAGCTTCTCGATCGCGGTGATCGACAGCTCGCGCGGCCGTACGGCGACCGGCGGGCGCGGGTGCGGGCGCCGCACGGGTGCGACCTCGGACGGCAGCACGCGGTCGAGGCCGCGGGCCAGGTGGACGTGGCGATCGCCGCGCGACCGCAGCGTCCTGGTCTCGTCCGGCCCGATCAGCGCCGTCAGCCGCTGAAGCCAGCGCGACGACACGGTCGGCGCGCCGCCGCGCTTCTCCGCACGGGTCACGATCACCTCGGGCACCGCGAGCCCCTGCGAGAAATCGTGCGCCGAGAGGCCGACGCGGCGCTCGGGTGGCGGCAGGCCGATCGCGGCGCGCATCTGCCGCGACAGGAACGGGTCGGTGCGGATGTCGCCCGGCCAGACGCTCTCGTCGAGCCCGCCCAGCACGAGCCGGTCGACCGACTGGAGGCGCGCTTCGAGCGTGCCCCAGATGTGAATGCGCGGGTCGGTGCCCGGCCCGGGGGTCACGGTCGCCCCGGCCATGGCGGCACGCAGGAACGACGGGAATTCCGACGGCGAGAGTTCGAGCCGGCTCGCCTCGACAAGGCCGCCGAGGAGCGTCGCGAGACCCGCGCCGGCAGGCTCGTCCCACAGCGGCGTCGCGCTGCCGCTGCCGTCGTCGATCGCGCGGTCGAAGGCCAGCACGAGCGCACCTGCGGCATCCGCCACGGCGAGCTGCGGCTCCCGCCCGAGCCGCGCCAGCGGGCCGAGCACCTCGGATACCTTCGCCGCCATCGCCTCCGCCGCCGTCCAGTCGGCCTTCGACAGGCGACGGCGGGCGCGCGGAATGATGATGTCCGACTTCATCTCCATGCCGAGGCGGACATCGGCGATGTCGGCGGCAAGGCTGGCGATGGTCGATATCCGCCCGGGGCCGCGGAACAGCGCGATCTCGAGGGCGCGCGCCGCGATCCGGCAATCCGGGGCCTTGCGCCCGAACGCCGCCAGCGGGTGCTTCAGGAGCGCGAGGATTGCGACGGGTGCGGCGGTGAGCGCCGCCTCGGCAAGGAGGCGGACGAAGACGCCGGGCGCTGTGCCGTCGAGCGGCTGGCCGGCGGAATCGTCGACCGCGATACCCCAGCGGCGGAGTTCCACCGCAACGCGCCGTGCAAGCGTGCGATCGGGTGTCACGAGCGCCGCCGTCCGGCGCGGCGTCTCCAGCGTCTCGCGAAGGGCGACGGCGATGGCGAGCGCCTCCTCCTGCTCGTTGCGGGCGACCAGGAGCGCGGCGCCGGCGAACGCATCCGCCGCACCGGCGAGCGGGGCGTCCGCCCAAGCCTCGGTGGTCTCCGCAGGCCGCATCGCCTCGCTGACGATGCGGGCGCGGGAGGCCAGTGCCGGTAGCGGCGGAACGAGGTCCGCAACGTCATCCCGGAGGATGCCGATGCTGCCGAGGAGCTGGCGAAGGCCGAACTGCGGGTGGCTCGGGGCGCCGTTGGCAGCGTCGCCGATGCCGTTCCAGCCGCGCTCGTCGAGCGTGCGGTCGAGGCCGGGAAGGACGACGGCGCCGTTCGGGAGACGAGCGATGGCGCGCAGCAGGGCAGCGGTGGCCGGGATCGAGCCGGTGGAGCCGGCGGCGATCATCGGACCGGCGGGTTCGGCGGACTGGAGGCGCGCGGCTTCGCTCCGGATCAGCATGTCGCGCCGCGCGGCTGGGTCCGCGAGACCTGCCTCGGCAAGGATCTTCGGCCACTCCTCGCCGGCGATCCTGAGAAAGTCGAGGGTGAGCTGCCAGTAGCCGGGATAGTCGGCCGGAACCAGGCCGTTCAGCGCATCCCACGGGATGCCGGCCGTCTCCATGTCGTCGATCAGCCGCGCGAGATCGGCGGCAAGACGCACCGCATCGGCGGCGGAGGCCGGCACCAGGGGCGGCCCGCCGACGGGCGCCGTGTGGTCACGGACCGCCCGCCCCCAGGCCAGGACCATCCGCGTCAGCGCCAGACTCCGCTCGAGCCGCGACACGCCTTCCGGGAGCAGCAGCGCGTCGCCCGGCGATTCCGCGGCGGGCTGGAGAAGGAAATCCTCCTCGTCGACATCGCCGATCGTGCGGATGCGCGGCAGGATCGCGGCGTGCCGCGACGCGCGGGCAAGGAAGATCTCGCGCAGCGCGCGGACGGCGCGGCGCGTCGGCAGGAGAATGGTCGTCGCCGCCAGGTCCAGCGGCGTCTTGGGCGCGGTGCCGCCGAGGCGGCCTGAAAGCACCGCATCGGCAAGGGCCGGCAGGAACGGGACGCCCGCCGGGATCGAGAAGACGCGGGGGATGGCCATCCGGGTCAGGCGGCCGAGCTGTTGCGGAGCAGCCTCCCGGCTTCCTCCAAGGCGGCAGTGGTGCCGACGTGGAAGAAGGTGCCGGACATGCGGAGCCCGAACAGGCGCCCGGCCCGGCTCACCTGGTCGATCAGGAGATCGAGCGAAAACGGCCCCGTCGGCGCATCGGCGAACATCGCGGCGGGATCGACGATGGCGACGCCGGTATAGACGAACGGCGCCGTTTCCCCGGGCGCGCCTGGCCGGAGGCGGCTCTCGAGGTCCATCACGAAGTCGCCCGGCCCGTCATAGCCCACCGTATCCTCGACCGGCGCCAGCATCAGGAGCGCGTCCATCACCTCGCCGTCCCAGTTGGCGGCAAGCCGGGCAAGGTTGGAGGTCCTGCGCTCGGTCCAGAACGAATCCGAGTTGAGGAGGAAGAACGGGTCACGGCCCAGCATCGGCAGCGCCCTCACCACGCCACCGCCGGTCTCGAGAAGCTTTTCGCGCTCGTCGGAGATGCGGATCCGCGGCTTCCGGCGTTGCGCCAGATGCGCGACGATCTGCCCCGCGAGGTGGTGGACGTTGACGATCGCCGTCCGGACGCCCGCGTCAGCGAGGCGGTCGAGCGCGTGGTCGATCAGCGCCTTGCCGCCGACCTCGACCAGCGGCTTCGGCGTCTCGGCAGTGAGCGGCAGCATCCGGCGGCCAAGTCCGGCTGCAAGCACCATCGCGGTCACTGGCGTCCCCGGCGCGTCCAACCCTGGTCCTCTGTTCGCGTGACGTTCCCCACCCAGCTTCATAGCAAAGGAGGTGGCGTGGCAGAACAGGGTTTCGGTCGATGTCCGGCGCGAACCCTGGCGCCCTCGGGCCGGAGCGCCTCAGGCCGGGCCGCTCGCCGCGGCGGCAGGGCGGGTCAGTTCGGTCACTGCCTCATGCTGGGAACGGAACAGCCGACCCTTGAAGTGCCGAAGGAAGTCCGAGCGCTTCAGCGCGTCCATCACGGGCCCCTTCACCTCCGACAGGTGGAAGCCGACCCCCGCGGAATCGAGCCGGTGCGCGATCGTCTCGAGGCCCTCCAGCGCCGACGAGTCGATGAGGTTCACCGCCGGGCACATCAGGACGACGTGCTTCAGCTCCGGCCGCGCGGCGACGGCGGCGAGGATGGTGTCCTCGAGGAACCGGACATTGGCGAAGTAGAGGCTCTCGTCGATGCGGATCGACAGGAGCTCCGGGTGCGTGATGACGTCGTGCCGCTCGACATTGCGGAAATGCTCGGTTCCCGGCACCTGGCCAACCACCGCGACATGCGGCCGGCTCGTGTGGCGGAGGAAGAGGACGAGCGACAGACCCACGCCCGACAGGATACCAGCCTCGACGCCGACCAGGAGAACGACCGCGATCGTGGCCGCCATCGCGGCGAAATCGGTCTTCGAATAGGTGAAGGTTCGCCGGATCGCGCCGATGTCGACGAGGGAGAGGACGGCGACGATGATGGTCGCCGCCAGCACCGCCTGCGGCAGGTAGCGGAACAGCGGCGTCAGCAGCAGCGTGGCGGCGAGGATTCCGCCGGCGGTGAAGACGCCGGCCATCGGCGTCCTCGCGCCCGCCTCGAAGTTCACCACCGAGCGGGCGAAGCCGCCGGTGACGGGAAATCCGCCGGAGAGGGCCGATGCGACATTGGCCGCCCCGAGCGCGGTCAGTTCGCGATCGGGGACGATGCGCTGGCGACGCCGGGCGGCGAGCGTCTGGGCGACGGAGACCGACTCGACGAAGCCGACGAGGCTGATGAGCCCGGCGGCGGGAAGCAGCTGGAGCCAGAGCGCCGCATCGAAGACCGGGATGGCGAACGGCGGCAGGCCGGACGGGATGCTGCCGACGATCGCAACGCCGCGCCCATCGAGCCCGAACAGGAGGACGGCGCCGATCGCCGCGGCGATGGCCACGACCGGAGCGGCCCGCGCGATCATCTCCGCGGTCCGTGGTCCGAGCCCGGCACGCATCAGGAGCGGCTTCAGCCGCTTGCGAACCCAGAAGAGGAACACGATGGCCGAGAGGCCGACCGCCAGGGTGTGGAGGTTGGTGTCGCCGAGTGCCGGCGCGAGGTCGCCGACCATCGCCGGCAGCGTTGCGCCGCCGGCCGGAACACCGAGGATGTGCTTGAGCTGGCTCGCGGCGATCAGAACGCCCGAGGCGGAGATGAAGCCCGAGATCACCGGATGGCTGAGGAAGTTCGCGAGAAAGCCGAGCCGCAGCACGGCCATGGCCACGAGAATGAGCCCCGAAAGAAGCGCGAGGATCAGCGCGGCCTCGACATAGGCCGCCGTGCCCTGAACGGCGACCTGTCCCGCCGCCGCCGCCGTCATCAGCGCGACGACCGCGACGGGGCCTACCGCCAGCGTCCGGCTGGTGCCGAACACGGCGTAGGCCACGAGCGGAAGGATCGACGCGTAGAGGCCGATCTGTGGCGGCAGGCCTGCCAGCATGGCGTAGGCAAGGCTCTGCGGCACCAGCATGATGGTGACGATCACCGCCGCCAGCAGGTCGTCGCCGGCGTCCCTGCGGGAATAGACCGACGCCCAGTCGAGGAACGGAAGGTAGGCGCGGAGCCTCGACAAGGCGGTTCAGCCGGCCTTCGGGACGGGCCGCGCCGCCTGCCACAGCGCGGCTGAGCGGGCCTCGCTGCGGCAGAAGCCCAGCACCGGCCCCGGCAGGGTCCCGATCAGCTCGGCGAAGCGCCGCACGTCGCGCTCGCCGATGCCGCCGGAAACGACCGGATGTCCCGGCCGCTCGGCCCACGGTCGTGGCACATGAAGAGACTCATTGTCCGCACGGCCGACATTGACCATCGATGCGCCCCGCGACCTAGTAATAGTCAAATACTTTCGCAACTGCTAAAGTGTCAAGCATGAAGATGCTGATGGACGCGGACGCGGTCGCCGCCTTCGAGGAAAGCGCGGAGGCCGCATCGAACCTCCTCACCGCCATGGGTAATCCCAAGCGGCTGATCCTGCTGTGCAATCTCCTCGAAGGGGAGAAGACCGTCGGTCATCTG
>CAXNGA010000114.1:0-6191 GCA_964201375.1 Kaistiaceae bacterium | reverse complement strand
TCGATCATGTGGGAGGCATGGCAGGCGTTCTCCGATCCTCCCGTGATCGAGGAAGTCTCGCTGGGCCTCCTCGTCAGCCTGGGCGCGACGGCGATCAACGCCGTCTGGGGCTATGTGCTGGTGGTGCAGGGGCGGCAGCTCAGGTCGCCCGCCCTCGTTGCGGACGGCCGCCACCTCTTCACCGACGTGGTTACGTCGGTTGCCGTCATCGCGGGTGTCCTCCTCGCCGCCTGGACGAAGGTGCCGATCATCGATCCCATCGTTGCGGCGCTCGTGGCGGTCAACATCTTGTGGACGGGCTGGCTCCTCGTTCGCGAATCCGTGGGCGGCCTCATGGACGAATCGCTCGCGCCGGACCGCGTCGAGCGAATCCGGGGGATCATCTCCCGTGAGGCCGTAGGCGCGATCGAGGCGCACGACCTCAGGACCCGGCACGCGGGCCGCCTGACCTTCGTCGAGTTCCACCTCGTGGTTGTCGGCACCATGCCCGTCACCCAGGCGCACGACATCTGCGACCGGATCGAGCGCGGGATCCGGGAGGAGTTCGAGGACGTCCGCATCTCGATCCATGTCGAGCCCGAGGACAAGGCGAAGCACGCGGGTATCGTGGTGGCGTGAGGGCGAACTGGGTGAGTGGTGGGGGTAAGTGGGAGGGGGCGAATAGCGAGTAGCGAATAGGGAATAGGGAGGCGCGGGAGCCAGGCGCCGCGAGGTGGCGGGCGGGGCGCTGCTACTCGCAATTCGCCACTCGCGATTCGCGATTCGCTATTCGCTACTCGCAATTCGCCATCCTCCCCTCACCGCCCAAGACGCACCCCTTGGATCGTGGTTGACGCTCCCTTAACCCCCTTGCGGCAATTCTACGGGCATGTCCCGTCGCGTTGTGTACCTGGCGGTGTCGGCCCTCGTGCTCCTGAGCCTGGGCGGCTGTGCACTCAATGTGTTTAATTTCCAGCGTCGCGAGCCTTGGCGCGCGGCTGCGGAGAATGCCTGCATGGCGCAGCGTCCGTTCCGCGGCGACGAAAACATCGTGCGCGCCCGCAGCATTACCGAGCAGCGGGTATGCGGCCTCGAGCAGCCGCTGATCGTCGCCGCCATGATCGATGGCCAGGTGCGCATCACGCCGCGCGCGACGATCGACTGCCCGATGGCGATGACCATCGAAGCCTGGCTGACACATGCGGTTGAGCCCTCGGCCATGGCGCGTCTGGGCTCTCCAGTGGTCGGCATCCGGCAGATGGGTGGCTACAACTGCCGCACGATCATGAACCGGGCCGGCGCGGAGCTTTCCGAGCACGCTTTCGGAAATGCGCTCGACATCGCGGCCTTCGAACTCGCCGACGGCCGGGTCGTCAGCATCCTCGATGACTGGCATCGCGGGACGCCCGCGGAGCGGGACTTCCTCCGCGACGTCCACTACAGCGCGTGCCAGTACTTCACCACGGTCCTCGGGCCCGGCTACGAGGCCCACGACGACCATCTCCATCTCGATCTCGCGCGCCACAACGAGGCGGGGACGACTCGGTTCTGCCGCCCCACGCCGATGATGCCGCCACCGGCCATGCCCAGCTTCCTTCCGCTCATGGTCGATGCCGGTGGCAATGCGACCCCGCTCGCCTACGCTCCGGGCAATCCGGCTGCCTTCAGCCCTGCGAACGCAGCCATCCTCCCGACCGACATCGGCACGCTCATCGAACGGCTGATGCAGTAGCGGTGAACTGTCCGGCCGCCCTGCGCCGGTAAGCCATTGATCGAACCTGCGTGCGGACGACGGCCGGGCTGATTCGCCCCGCGGGAGGAACGCGGGCCGCGTACAGTCCCTCTAGGACGGCGTTCTAGTGGGTCCGGGCGGGCGAAGCCGGCCCGATCTGCGGGAAAAACCAATAAAAAGGGCCCTCCGCACTTGCGAGACTGTGGAGTGGTCAAGGAAACCGGTGTATTTAGACTTGCCTCTCTTCCCGAGAGGCCGGGCGTAGGACCGTGTCTCCGAACGTTGGAGAATTAATTGGCTGACAAGGGAAAAGGGGCCAAGGCCCCCGCTAAAGCACCGGCGAAGGCCGCCGCGAAGCCTGCTGCCGCTGCAGCGAAGCCGGCGGCAAAGCCCGCTCCGGCGAAGAAGAAGTAGTCTCGATGCATAGGGGCGGCGCGCGGGCCGTCCCGCGGCCGCCCCCTTCTCTCGTCCGCGCGGGTTACGGTGCGCCGAAGCCGCCGCCAGTGGGTGTGACGACCACCACCGCATCCCCTGCATTGACCACCGTTTGATCCGAGCTGCCGAGTTCCTCCATCACACCGCCGGCGCGGCGGATTCGCGTGGCTCCGAGCGCGCCCGGCTCGCCGCCGTCGAGCCCGTGCGGCCGCACGCGGCGGTGCGACGCGAGGATCGCAAGGTCCATCTCCTCGAGGAAGCGGATCACCCGCATGGTGCCGTCACCGGCAGACCAGCGCCCGCGTCCGCCGGAGCCCTCGCGAATGCTGAAAGCATCGAGCACCACCGGGAAGCGGAGTTCCAGGATCTCGGGGTCGGTAAGGCGGGAATTGGTCATGTGCGCCTGCACCGCCGCCGTGCCGTCGAAGCCCGGACCGGCGGGAGAGCCCGAGGCGATCGTCTCGTAGTACTGGTGCCGGGCATTGCCGAAGGTGAGGTTGTTCATCGTGCCCTGGCTCGACGACATCGCCGCGAGTGCGCCGAACACGCAGTCGGTCACCTGCATCGACGTCTCGACATTGCCGGCGGCTACCGCCGCAGGATAGCGCGGCCGGAGCATGGAGCCATCGGGAACGCGGATGTCGAGGGGGCGGAGGCACCCCGCGTTGATCGGCATCGCCCCGCCGGCCAGCACGCGGAAGCAGTAGAGGACCGCCGCCCGCGTCACCGGCTCCGGCGCGTTGAAGTTGTCCTTCTGCTGGGGCGAGGTGCCGGCGAAGTCGACGATTGCACGGCGCTCGGCGCGGTCGATCCCGACAGCTACGCGGATGATCGAGCCCTGGTCGTTCTCGACCGCGAAGGCGCCGTCGTCGAGGCCGTCGATGACCCGGCGGATGGCTTCCTCGGCGTTGTCCATGACGTGGGCCATGTAGGCCGCGACCACCCCCAGCCCGAACTCGGCGACCAGTGCGACAAGACCGGCGGCGCCGCGCTGGTTCGCGGCCACCTGGGCCCGCAGGTCGGCAAGGTTCTGTGCGAGGTTGCGGACGGGCCATTTCGCGCCGCCAAGAAGCGCTGCCATTTCCGTCTCGCGGAACCTGCCGTCCACGACGAGGCGGAAATTGTCGATCAGGACGCCTTCCTCCTCGACGGTCACCGCGCGCGGCGTCATCGACCCCGGCGCGAGGCCGCCGACGTCCGCGTGGTGGCCGCGCGCGGCGACCCAGAAGCGGATGGTCTCGCCGTCGAAGACCGGCGTGACCACGGTGATGTCGGGGAGGTGCGTGCCGCCGTCATAGGGTGCGTTGAGCGCGAAGACATCGCCTGGCCGGATCGCGCCGGCGTTCCTGCGGATGACGGTGGTCACGGAGCGGTCCATCGAGCCGAGATGGACAGGAACATGCGGCGCGTTGGCGACGAGTTCGCCGGCGGCACTGAAGATCGCGCAGGAGAAATCGAGCCGCTCCTTGATGTTCACCGAGTGAGCCGTGTTGCGGAGGACGACGCCCATCTCCTCGGCGATCGCCATGAAGCGGTTGGCGAAGACCTCGAGGAGGACAGGGTCGGGCGTCGCAGCGCGCGGCGTTTCTCTGTCGGCAGTTCCGTCCGGCACCCCGGCGAAAGCCGGGGCCCACGGCGACTCCGGCTCGGTTGCAGGGCCAGACGGGTCCCGGCTTTCGCCGGGATGACGATGGGGAGTGTGGCGGAGGAGAACATGGTCGAGGGCTGTCACCCCAGCCGACCAGCCGGATTCGACGACGATGGTCTGGTGCGGCTCGACGATGAGGGCAGGGCCGGCGAGGGCATGGCCGGGCATGAGATGGGCGCGGAGAAACACCGGCGCGTCGTGCCACCTGCCCGCGGAGAAGAAGCGGGTCGTTCCGTCCGCGGGCGGAGCCGTCGAGACGAGGGGGCGGGGCGTCTCCTGCGGCCCGTCGCCGATGACGGCGACCTCGACCTCGAGCGTGTCGAGGACGACGGCGCGGCCTTCCATGAGGAAGCCGAACTGGCGCCGGTGCTCCGCAACGAACGCGGCTGCGGCCTGGTTCGGTGCCGCGAGTTCCCCTTCGCTTCCGCGGAGGGTGAGGAGCACGGGGAGCGTGGTGTCGGAACCGTCATAGCGAAGGTGACCGCGGACGATCGTCTCCATGCGAGAGTCGCTTCCGGGCGCCTGCTCCAGCGATTCACGAGCGGCCGAAGCGAGTTCGGCGGCGGCTGCGGCGACGGCAGCGGCCACCTTGGACCCTGATTCCGCATCGAACGGCAACAGCATGGCGCGACTGCGGTTTGCGCCGATCCGGGCGAGGCCCATGCCATACGCCGAGAGGAGGCCCGACAGCGGGTGGAGGAGCACCGTCGTCATGCCGAGCCGCTCGGCCACGAGGCAGGCGTGCTGGCCGCCGGCGCCGCCGAAGCAGTTGAGGAGGTGGGTCCGGACATCGTGGCCGCGCTCAACGGAGATCCGGCGGATGGCGGCCGCCATGTTCTCGACGGCGATGCGGATGAAGCCATCGGCGACGGCCTCGGGCGAGCGCCCGTCGGCGATCCTCGCCGCAAGTTCGCCGAATCCGCGCCGGACGCAATCGGCGTCGAGCGGTTCGTTCAGCGCGGGACCGAAGACCGCCGGGAAATGATCCGGCAGCA
Organism: Kaistiaceae bacterium; assembly: GCA_964201375.1. GTDB lineage: Bacteria > Pseudomonadota > Alphaproteobacteria > Rhizobiales > Kaistiaceae > JADLGL01. The sequence continues at coordinate 1,402 of CAXNGA010000114.1, read as the reverse complement.
GTTTTCCGACCATCACATTGGCATCGGTCACGGTGAGCGGACCTCGGGCCCGGTACGCCGCCGGCCCCGGGCGCGCGCCGGCGGATTCCGGACCGACGCGGAAGCGTCCGTTCTCGAAGGCCAGGATCGATCCGCCACCTGCCGCCACGGTGTGGATGCGGAGGATCGGCGCCCGGATGCGAATGCCCGCGATCTCCGTCTCGAAGTCGCGCTCCAGCGCGCCGTCGAAGTGCGAGACGTCCGTGGAGGTGCCGCCCATGTCGAATCCGACGACGCGACCGAAGCCGGCCCGGCGGGCGGTCTCGACCGACGCAACCACGCCGCCGGCCGGCCCCGAGAGGATGGCGTCCTTGCCACGAAAGCGTTCCGCCGCCACGAGACCGCCATGGGACTGCATGAACAGAAGCGGCGGCGCTGCGGCCTTGTCACCGGCGCGAGGCGCGAGCTGTCGCACGACGCGATCGACGTGGCGGCGGAGGACCGGCGAGAGATAGGCGTCGGCCACGGTGGTATCGGCGCGTCCGACGAACCTGACGAGCGGCGACACGTCGTGACTGGCCGAAACCTGGGAGAAACCGAGGGCGCGGGCGAGGCCGGCGACCCGCGCCTCATGGGCCGGGAACGCCCACGCATGCATGAAGGCAATCGCCACCGCGGCGAAGCCCTCGGCGCGGGCGTCCTCGAGCGCGAGGCTGACGTCGCCCTCGTCGAGCGCCTGCTCGACCGTGCCGTCCGCACGCACCCGCTCGTCGACCTCGACCACGCGCTCGTAGAGCATCGCCGGCTTCACGATCTGCTTTGCGAAGATGTCGGGGCGCGCCTGGTTGCCGATGCGGAGCGCGTCGGCGAAGCCCCGCGTGACGAGAAGGAGGACGCGGTCGCCCTTCCGTTCGAGGAGGGCGTTGGTGGCAACGGTCGTCCCCATCCGCACGCCGCCGATCTGTTTCGACGGCAGGGCGGTCCCGGCCGCGATGCCGAGGAGCCGGCGGATCCCTTCCGCCGCCGCGTCGGGATAGGCAGGGCTCTCCGACAGGACCTTTTCTGTGTGCAACCCGCCCGACGGGTCGCGTGCGACGATATCTGTGAACGTGCCGCCGCGGTCGATCCAGAAGTGCCAGGACATGAGAGAGAGTGGTGGTGAGTGGTGAGTGGTGAGTGGTGAGTGGTGAGTGGGCCGCCATTCTTCCGCCTACTCACCATTCACTACTCACCATTCACCCGCTTCACCAACCATTCACCCGCTTCACCAACCATTCACCCGCTTCACCAACCATTGACCCGCGGTTTGAGGTGGCTCCGTTTGTCTGAGCAGCATTTCTGGCTGGCTAAGTGGAGGTCTGCCGGGTTCAGGCTGCCGCGATCTGCGGGAGCGGGGTGAAGTAGGCTTGGTCCGGCGTCTGCC
>CAXNGA010000113.1:0-6220 GCA_964201375.1 Kaistiaceae bacterium | reverse complement strand
TCGTAGGGCTCGGTGTCGCCGAGGAAGTGGCCATCCTCGCCGTCCGTCGCACTGTCGACGGCGTAGCCCGCCTCCGTCAGCGCCGTGACCATCTGCCGGTTCAGATCCGGGTCATCCTCGACGACGAGAATTCGCATGTGCCCCACCCTGCCGTCGGACACGAGGTGTCGCACACCCCTAGCCGACGATCGATCCATTGGCGGCACTGACTATCACACGGCGGACCGCCCCGCCTGCGCCCAGCGCGTTGATCACGTAGACGTACTGTCCATTGAACATGCAGAAGTCGGCGGAGACAATCTGCCCGACACCGCTTCGCTGGGCCGCGGCTGAAAGGCTGAGGAGATTGGCGTTCTGGCCGAGGATGCCGCGGGCGGCATCCTCGGACATGCAATTGAGCTGCGCCGTCTGTTGTGCAGGCGCGGGGCTGGCTGCCGCGATCATCGCGCTAGCGACCAGAGCTGCTGTGAGGGCTTTCTTGAACATGGGAAATTTCTAGGCTTCCGGACCTGAATGCCGACTGAATACCGCCTTCAGCTTCGCTTGCCGCGGCGCCCGTCCTTCAACCGAAGGGCGGCCGGATCAACCCCTTCCTCGTCGTCGGGCCAGGCGAAGAGAAGATTCTCCCATGCCTCGAAGGGAACCTCCAACTCGTTCACCGCGAGGCCGCGCACCGAGATTCCGGCGGCGTGCACCGTGTCGGTATCGCCCGACACGAGCGGATGCCACCAGTACAGGTCGCGTTCCTCCTCGACCAGACGGTAGGCGCAGGTCGGCGGCAGCCAGGCGAGCGTCCGCACCATTTCCGGCGTAAGGCGGAGGCAGTCCGGCACCTTCTCCACCCGGCCGGGATAGTCCGAGCAGCGGCAACTGGCGGCGTCGAGGAGGCGGCAGGAGACCGCCGTCCAGGCGATGGCTCCGGTATCTTCGTCCTCCAGCTTGTTGAGGCAGCAGCGGCCGCAGCCGTCGCAGAGGGATTCCCACTGCTCCGGCGACATCTCCTCGAGGGACAGGAGCTTCCAGAACGGCAACTCCGCCCCCGCAGGATCCTCCGCGGAGCGTGATCCCGCAGACCTTGCCAACACAGCCTCCCTGGTCCGACACTCGGGACCAACCAGACACAATCCGCTTCGGAGCCGCGACGTTGCGCCGCCTGGCGACCAGAAGACCATCAGGACCCGGCACGGCGGACCGGGCGTTCGCCGCGGTCGGTCGCGTGCCGACCGGCGTTTCAGCCTTCTATCACGGCCTCGACAGGACACTGTCACATCTTCGCGTCCGTGGATTTCCAAGATTCCTGGTCGAGGTTGGCGGCGAAGGACTGACTCTCGCGGCGTTCGTGGCGGTCATGATGCTCGCCCTCGCCCTTCCTGCCATGGAGGTCACGAAGACCGACTGGCGCTCGCAGGGCGACTATGCCGTCACCTTCCTCGACCAGAACGGCTTCGAGATCGGCCGGCGCGGGATCCGCCAACTGGAAAGCGTACCGATCTCCGAGATGCCCGACTACCTAGTGGCCTCCGTTCTATCGACCGAGGACCGGCGCTTTTACACGCATTTTGGTGTCGACGTCCTCGGCACCGCCCGCGCACTCATCGAGAACTTCCGCGCCGGCACGATCGTTCAGGGCGGCTCCTCGATCACGCAGCAGGTTGCCCGGCTCCTGTTCCTGTCGAACGACCGGACGGTCGAGCGGAAGGTGCAGGAGGCATTCATCGCCGTCTGGCTCGATGCGACCCTGCCCAAGGACGAGATCCTGAAGCTCTATCTCGACCGCGGCTATCTCGGGGCAGGAAACTTCGGCGTGGCAGCAGCTTCGCAGCATTACTTCGACAAGCCTGTGCAGGAGCTGAACCTCGCCGAGGCTGCGATGCTGGCGGGTCTTTTCCAGGCGCCGACACGCTACGCACCGCATGTGAACCTTCCCGCCGCGCGTGCCCGGGCCAACGAGGTTCTGACCAACCTCGTCCAGGCCGGTTACCTGACGGAGGGTCAGGTGATCGGCGCACGCCGCAGGCCCGCCAGCGTCGTTGCGGGGGAGCGTCCTCCGACCCCCGACTACTTCCTCGACTGGGCGTTCGAGGAGGTGAAGGCGCTCGTGCCCACCGGCGACCGCATCCTTACGGTGCGGACCACACTCGACACCAGTCTCCAGCGCGTCGCCGAGGATGCACTCGAATCGACGCTGCGGCAGTCTGGCGAGGCCTTCAGTGTACGGCAGGGCGCAGCCGTCGTGGTCGGGCCGGATGGCGCGGTCAGGGCGATGGTTGGCGGACGTGACTATGGCGAGAGCCAGTTCAACCGCGCCGTCAGCGCGCGACGGCAGCCCGGGTCGGCGTTCAAGCCGTTCGTCTACGCAACCGCCATGATGAACGGATACACGCCCGACAGCGTCGTTCCCGACACACCCATCACCATCGGCGACTGGTCGCCGCGCAACTACTCGGGCGGCTATTCGGGGCCGGTGACGCTCACCACTGCACTCGTCCAGTCGATCAACACCGTGCCGGTCAGGCTCGGGCAGGCTATCGGACGGGAGCTGATCGCCGATACGGCGCACCGGATGGGCATCACATCCGACATTGCGATCACCCGGTCGCTGCCGCTCGGGAGCTCCGAGGTGAGCGTCATCGACATGGCGAGCGCGTACGCGGTCTTCGCCAATGGCGGTCTCGCGGCGTCGGCATTCGGGATCGAGACGATCGTCGACAGCCGGGGCGTCACCGTCTTCCGGCGCGACGATGCGGCCGCACCGGAGCGTGTCCTCCCCGAGGAAGTCGTCGCCGCGATGAACGGAATGATGGTCCAGGTGCCGGAATGGGGAACGGGCCGGGCGGCGAAGCTCGAAGGCATTCCGACCGCCGGCAAGACGGGGACGACCAGTTCGTTCCGCGACGCCTGGTTCGTCGGGTTCACCGGCGACTATGTCGGCGCGATCTGGTTCGGCAACGACAACTACGCCGAGACCGCGAACCTCACCGGCGGCACGCTGCCGGCGCAGACCTGGCGCCGCGTGATGACGGCAGCCCACCAGGACATCGAACTCACCCCGATCCCGTTCGTCGAGCGCGCGGAATACGATGCGGCACGCCTCGCCTGGGCCGAAGCGGCCGATGCGGCGATCGCCGCGGTGCCACCCGTCGAGATCCCTCCCGCGCCGCTCGGAACTGCGGCGCAGGAGCAACTCGAGGCGCTCGGCGCGTTGCTGGCTGGCGGCGAGATGGCGCTCGCGCCCTAGCCGCCGGCGAGCACGCGGCGATCGATCCGGTAGACGTCGTAGCGCGCTATCACGAGGTCGCCACGGGTCCGGTCGATGGTGTCGATCCTCGTGGCGGTGCCGTAGGGCGTCTCGATCTCGGCTTCACCGTCGCCCGCGCGCAGGATGAGGAGATACGGGCCGGAGCGGGCCTCGTCCGACAGCGGCGGCTCCTGGAGCCAGCGGTCCGGTTCGCCCAGCTCCGCGACAGGGGCCGGCTGCGTCGGCTGGTAGAAGGACAGCCAGCCCGTCAGCGCGTAGTCGGGCGCGAGGATGAGCGTCGCGCCTTCGGCCTGCCGGATCTCCTCGATCTCCGCCGTGACTTCCTCGATGCCGGCACCCATTCGGCTGGCAGTGGGATCCCAGCTGCCGAGGGGCAGGATTCCGGAAACGGTCTGGACGTAGATCGCCACGACGAGGACGAGGCCGAGGGGGACGGCGAACGGCTGCAGGGCCGCAAGGAAGCGGCCCCATCCGCCTCGCCAGTCCAGCGTGGTCACGGCTGCGGCGGCGATGGCGATCGCCGGGTAGATCGGTCCGGTCCAGTTGCCCTCGACACGGGCCTGGAGCGAATGGAAGACGAAGTAGATGCTCATCGGCCAGACGAAAGCGCCGAGGAGAAGCCACGGGCTACGCGACGCGTCCCCGGCTTTCAGGAACAGCACCAGGCCCGACCAGGCGAGCAGGAAGACGATCGGCGTCGCCATGCCGATCTCCGTGCCGAGATGCTCGAAGAAGTAGACCGGCGCGAAGCCATCGCCGTCGTCCACGCGGCCGAACTGGTAGGCGAAGCTCATCCATTCGTGCCGCTCGTTCCACAGGAGGTTGGGCAGAAACACCAGAAGGCCGAGTGCGGCGCCGAGCCAGGGAGCAGGCGTCCGGAGCACAGGCCGCATCCGCGGATCGAGCAGGTGCCAGAGGAGGATCGAGGGGAACCAGAACAGCGCCGTGTACTTTGCAAGGCATCCGGCACCGACGGCCGCGCCCGCGGCGAGCCACCAGCCCGGATGCCCGGTCGTGGCCGCCTTGGCAAGGAAGAACAGCACGAAGGCTGCAGCGACCAGGAGGGGCGAATCGGGGGTCGCGAGGATCGTCCCGACCGCAAGGATCAGCGTGACATTGAAGTAGAGCGCCGCCAGCGCCGCGATCCGCCGATCCTCGAACAGGAGCGCCGCCGCGCGCCAGACGGCCCAGGTCGCCGCCACGCCGCCTACGAGCGGCAGCAACCGGACGCCAAGATGCGTGTCGCCGAAGAGGGTCGTACCGGCACGGATCATCCAGGCGACGAGCGGCGGGTGATCGAGGTAGCCGAAGGCGAGATGCTCCGACCAGCGCCAGTAATAGGCCTCGTCGAAGGCGAGCGGCACGATCGGCGCAAGGACGAACCGCGCAACGGTGAGCGCGGCGATGATGGCCAGCGCCCAGCGCTCGATGCCGTCCCAGCGCCCGAGCGTTGCCGCGCCCGCCGGATCCGCCGATGCTGTCACTTCGACTCCGCGGCTCAACTCGTCATCCCCGATCTGCTTACAGTCCACCCGAACCGCCCTGCAATGAAAGACCCGGCCGCGGGCAGCGAGGCCACCGCGGCGGAGCGACCCCTGAGGATGGCACGGACATGATGCGACCCATTCGCGACCTTGCCCTGGCGATCGTCATCGCGGTGACGGTCGGCCTCGCGTCGGCGGCCATCGCGATCAACCAGCGGGCCAATTCGGGCGCCGCAAGCTCCGGTCCGTGGGTCGCGCGGACCGGCGTGGCGGCTGGCCAGGCCGACCCCTACGCCCGAGCCGCGGCAGCCGCCACGGTCGATCTGCCGCTCGGTACGGCCGAGGGACTTGCCTTCGTGGCTGCTGCCGATGGCGCCGGTCGCCCGCTCGAAACCGACTGCGCCTATAACGTAACCGGACGATCCCTCCCAGCGCGGCTGTGGACGCTCACCGCCTATGACGGCGCCGGCCTCCTGATGGGGAACCCCTCCGGCCGGAACGGCTACAATTCACGCAACCTCGTCCGCTCGGCCGATGGATCCTTCGTGATCGCGGTGGCGGAGACCCCGCAGGCGGGGAACTGGATCCCCATCTCCGGCGACGGCCTCCTCCTCGTGCTGCGGCTCTACGATACGCCGCTGACGACCGGCCTTGCGCCGGCGGACCTTGCCCTGCCGACGATCGAGCGCGGAGCCTGCCCGTGAGCCGCGCCGTCCGCATCGTCCTCGCCGGCTTCCTCGGTGCGGTGATCGTGCACCTGGTGGTGATACTCCTCTTCCCGGCGATCGGATCGAACGACGTGTGGAGCACCATGGACGGCCAGGACGCCGACGGCCGTTTCGCGGTCCTGCCGCAACCCGAGGCCGGTGTCGCGGAGCGCGCCTATCTCGACCCGATGATGGTGCATGCCGTCTGCCGCTTCGACCGCCTCGACGAGGCGCCGGTGCGGATCGTGGCCGCTCTGGACGATGTGTTCTGGTCGGCTGCGGTGTTCGACCGGCGCGGCCGCAATCTCTTCAGCGTCAACGACCGGACTGCAGCCGCACCGCTCGACCTCCTGATCGTCGGGCCGGCAGACCTGTCGGCTTTGCAGCGTGCTGCCGCAGCGGTTCTGGAAGAATCGGTTGTAGTGGACCTGGCGATCGACAGCGGGCTGGTGGTGCTTCGCGCCTTCGCCCGCGACCCGACGATGCTGCCGGAACTGCGGGCGATGCTGGCGGCGGCCGACTGCAACGCGCCGATCGACCTCACGCCGGTTCCCGAGCCCATCGTCGATGCCCCGGCGGCGGACGGGCCGCCGGGCGCAGCGCCCTCCATGCCCGTTCCGGCGCCAGTGGACCCGGTCTAGCCCGTCTTATTCACCGGGAGGCGGGCAAGAGAGGTGGCGAGAGTGGCATAATCCTTTGATTTAGCGTAGGTAATGGGTGTCGACACCATCCCTTTTCCGCTTGATCGAGCCGGCCACCCCCGCCATGTC
>CAXNGA010000112.1:0-6225 GCA_964201375.1 Kaistiaceae bacterium | reverse complement strand
ATTGCGGCGGCCGAGTACGGGCTGAATTGATCGCCCGCTCCGGCGCTGCTATCGGCGGAGGGCGACAGCGCGGGAGCGGACATGCGGCGGATCAGTTTCGTTTTCGGCTCGATCACCGTCGAGGCCGATCTTCTCGACACGCCGACCGCGGATGCGATCTGGGACGCGCTGCCGATCGAGGCGTCGGTCTCGACCTGGGGCGACGAGGTCTACTTCGACTGCGGCGTCACCGTCGCGGAGGAACCTGACGCCCGCACCCTGATGACCGCCGGCGACATCGCCTACTGGCCGCCGGGCGATGCCATTGCGATCGGCTTCGGCCGCACCCCCGCCTCGCGCGGCGACGAGATCCGCCTCGCGTCCGAGGCGAACGTGTGGGCGCGGTCGAGAGACGACGTAAAGAAGCTGAAGCCCGTCCGGAGCGGCAGCCGCGTGCGAATCTCGCGGATCGGTTAGCCGGAACTGGTCTTGCCGACAGGCGGGGGCGAAGGATCCGCCACCGCGTAGGGCGGCGGCGGAATCGCCTGGTGCGCGGCGCGGAGCGCTTCGGACCAACTCGTCCGGAGGGAAGCGAAGTAGGGCTCCGAGGCATCGACGCGGTATGAGAGGCCGACCTTCACCTGGTCGCGACGGATTACCGCAAGGTCGATCGGCATGCCGACGGCAAGGTTGGAGCGCATCGTGGAATCCATCGAGATCAGGCCGATCTTGATGGAATCGGCGATCGAGGTCCCGTCGGTCACCGAGCGGTCGAGGATCGGCTTGCCATACTTGTGCTCGCCGATCTGCAGGTACGGCGTATCGGCGGTCGCCTCGATGAAATTGCCCGCGTCGTAGACCATGAACAGCCGCAGCCGTCCGCCACGGATCTGGCCGCCGACGAGGAGCGTCACGTCGAAGCCGACCCCCTGTCCGGGGCCCTGCGCCGGCGCGATCATCCGGTGCGCCTCCTGGACGGCGCGTCCGATGAAATGGGCGCACTTGAACATCGAGTTGATCGTGTAGACCGACTCGACCTCGTGCGTGTCCGGGTTCTCGAAGCCCTCGGTGAGGAGCGAGATGACCGTCTGGCTGGTGGCAAGGTTGCCGGCCGTCGCCACCACGATCGCCCGCTCGCCGGGTACGTCGAAGATGTGCAGCTTCCGGTAGACGGCAATGTTGTCGACGCCGGCATTGGTCCGGGTGTCGCCGATCATGGCGAGACCTTCCTTGACCAGGATTCCGAGGCAATAGGTCATCGCGACTCCGGTACGGGTCCCGCGAGGGACGGCGGATTCATATCGGCTTGCGGGCGTCCTGCAACCACGATTGAGACTGGCTCCCTCCCGGATTCACAGGCGCGGGCGACCGGATCGAGGCATCCTCCACCCGGACGCGCACGGCGAGCGTCTCTCCCGTTCCGCCGTGCCGCGACCCGCGCACGGGGGCGGCGCCGAGATAGTCGAGCCCCGCCGCAACGCGGACGTAGCCTTCCGTCGGACAGACGCCGTTGGCCGGATCGAACGCGACCCAGCCGATACCGTCCACCAGCGCCTCGGCCCAGCCATGTCCCGCCTCCTGGACCTCGCTGCCCGCCTGGAACAGGTAGCCGCTGACGTAGCGCGCCGGAATCTGGAGGTGGCGCGTGGCGGCAATGAAGATGTGCGCGTAGTCCTGGCAGACTCCCTTCCTGGCGGCGAACGCCTCGGTGGCCGGCGTGGTGGCGTCGGTGGGCCGCGTATCGAAGGTCATGCGCTCCCGGATTCCCGCATTGAGCCGGTGCAGCAGGTCGAGCCGGTCACCGCTGGGGGCGGCGACCTCGGCCGCGAACGCCCTGATCGCATCGTCGGCCTCGGTGAGGCGCGTGTCGCGGAGAAACACCGTCGACGGAAAGCGCTCGACCTGGCCGCGGACGATGCCGGCCGTGTCGTCCGTCTCGACCTCGCCCGTGGCAACCACGGTGAGGCTTTCCAGCGGCCCGGACAGGGCGAAGCTGTGGACCGTGTTGCCGAACGCGTCGGGAGACTGCTGCAGGCGCGCGTCGCGGTCGAGTTCGACCCGCCAGTCGACGACGAACTGGCCCTCGTGGCTGCGTGGCTCCATCCGCAGGATCTGGATGACCGACGATGCCGGCGTGGCATAGCGGTAGGCCGTCTCGTGGGTGATGCGAAGGCGCATGTCAGCTCAGATACTGGGCCGAGATAGCCTCGCCGAGCCGTGCGTTCTCTGCCAGGAACTCCGTCAGGAACTCGTGCAGGCCCGACTGGAAGATGTCGCCGATATTGGCGTTGGCGAGCTTGGTCCGCATCATCCGCGCCATCCGTTGCGCCGGGCCCTGGCGGCCATACTCGTGCCCGAGGAGGTCGAGGGTCTCGCGGATTGCGTCATAGCAGGATGCGAGCGATCGCGGCATCTCCGGCTTGAGGACGAGGAGGTCGGCCACGAGCCACGGTTTCACGCTCTGCCGGTACACCCAGTGATACGCAGTCTGTGCCGACACCGTCCGGAGGATCGAGGTCCACTGGAAGTAGTCGAGGCCGCCGCCGACCTCGGCATTCTCCGGCAGGAGAAGATGGTACTTCACATCGAGGATGCGGGCCGTGTTGTCGGCGCGCTCGAGCATGACGCCCAGCACGAAGAAATAGTAAGCCTCGCTGCGCAGCATGGTGCGGTATGCCGCGCCATCGAGCCGGAGCGACGCCTCCTTCACGCGCGACAGGAAGTCGTCGAGCGCGGTCCGCTTCATGTTCCTGCCGTCGATCCGCCGAAGGTCGAGCCAGGCGCCGTTGATCGACTCCCACATCACCGCCGTCAGCGCGGTCCGCACCGCGCGCGCGTTGAAGCGGGCCGTCTCGATGCATGACTTGATGCTGGACGGATTGGTGGGCGAGAAGGCGAGGAAGTTGAGGACGCTCTCGGAACTGGGCTCGGCCCCCGTGGCGAGGAAGGCCGGGAGCGTTCCCGTGGCCGCGACCGCCGATTCCCACTCGTTGGTTGCGCCCGAATAGGTGATCGGCATCGCAGAAAGGCGGTTCGCCGCCTCGATGATGCGGGCGATGTTATCCGCGCGCTCGACGTAGCGTGCGAACCAGAAGAGGCTGTCGGCGGTCCGGCTCAGCATGGGTGGCTCATCCGTTGACCACCCAGGTGTCCTTGGTGCCGCCGCCCTGGCTCGAATTCACCACCAGCGATCCGGCGCGGAGCGCGACGCGCGTGAGGCCACCGGGGACGACGCGGACCCTGTCGGCACCGGAAAGCACGAACGGCCGGAGATCGACGTGGCGCGGGGCGATTCCGCTGTCCACGAAGGTCGGCACGGTGGAAAGCGCCAGCGTCGGCTGGGCGATGAAGTCGTTCGGCCGCGACTTCAGCTTCTGGGCGAACTCGGCGCGGGTGGCGGAGGACGCCGCTGGTCCGATCAGCATGCCGTAGCCGCCCGATCCCGAAACCTCCTTCACCACCAGCTCCGACAGGTGTTCCAGGACATAGCGGAGCGCGTCCGGCTCGCGGCAGCGCCAGGTTGGCACGTTCTTCAGGATCGGCTCCTCGCCGAGATAGAAGCGGATGACGTCCGGGATGTAGGTGTAGACCGCCTTGTCGTCGGCGATGCCGGTGCCCACCGCGTTGGCCAGGGTGATCTTGCCCGCCCGGGCCGCTGCAATGAGACCGGGCACGCCGAGCGCCGAATCCGGCCGGAAGGTGAGGGGGTCGAGGAAGTCGTCGTCGATGCGGCGGTAGAGGACGTCGATCCGCTGCGGGCCGCGCGTCGTCCGCATGTAGACGGCGTCGTCGTTGACGAGGAGGTCGCGCCCCTCGACGAGTTCGATGCCGAGCCGGTCCGCCAGGAACGAATGTTCGTAGTAGGCGCTGTTGAATGGTCCCGGCGTCAGCAGGGCGATCGTCGGTTCGCCCGGCGCCGATGGTGGTGCCACGGACTTGAGCGTGGCGAGGAGATCGTCGGCGTAGTTCTCGACCGGCGCGACGCGGCTCTCGGCGAAGAGATCCGGCAGGAGGCGCATCATCACCTCCCGGTTCTCGAGCATGTACGAGACGCCGGACGGCGTCCTCACATTGTCCTCGAGGACATAGAAATCCTGGTCGTCGGTGCGCACGATGTCGATGCCGGCGATCATCACGCGGATGTCGTGCGGTACGCGGAGTCCGACCATTTCCGGCCGGAAGGCCGGGTTCCGGTGGATGAGATCGGCCGGGATGATGCCGGCCTTCATGATCTCGGCCCTGCCATAGAGGTCGGCGAGGAAAGCGTTGATGGCGCGGACGCGCTGGGACAGCCCAAGCGCCAGCCTGTCCCACTCGGTCTTGGTCAGGATGCGCGGGATCATGTCGAACGGAATGATGCGTTCTTCAGCATCTGCCTCGCCGTAGACCGCAAAGGTGATGCCGGTTCTGCGGAAAAGCAGCTCCGCCTCGGCCCGCCGCAGCTCCAGAACCTCACGCGGCGTATCCGCCAGCCATTTCTGGACCCCCTCGTAGCCCGGCCGGCACACGCCCTGGGCAACGATCATCTCGTCGAACGCGCTCGGCATCCTGTCCCTTCAAAACGCAACGCAGCAGCGATCCTAGGGGCAAGCACGGTAGGTGCCAACCGGCGTCGCGCCTTGGGCCAGATGCCGACACGGCCGTGTCATGCGCCAGGCCTACAAACCCCGCCAAGGCTCTTCCCGGGGGTTACATGCACGCGAAATCGGCTCTCCTTCTCCTTGCCGCAGCGCCGCTGGCGCTCATGGCCGGCCGCGCGATGGCCCAGATGGTCGACGTTCCGGCAGTCGCAGAGACCCAGCCCGTACCCCTTGGCGGCGCCTCGCTCGTCCAGATCTGGTACAATGGCGCCGAACCGGGCCAGAGCCGCATCCTCGCCACGGATGAAGACGGCTTGCTCGTCGTCTACGCACTCGACGGCTCCATCGTTCAGACCATCGAAGGCGAGGAACCGACCGGCATCGACATCCGCTACGGCGTCGATGTCGCCGGCGAGAAGACCGACATCGCGGCACTCGGCGATGGCGAGACCGGCACGGTGTCCTTCTTCGCGATCGCCCCGGACGGCACGCTGTCGCCCATCGGCGAACCAGTCGTTCCAGACGTCCATGCCGCAGTGGTCTGCCTGTATGAAAGCAGCCTGACCGGGCTTCTCAATGTCTTCGCGCTGGATGGCGACGGCGCGGTCGGCCAGTACGCCGTCACTTTCGGCTACGGCGTGGTGCTCGAGGAACTGAACACGTTCGATGTCGGCGGTGAGACGTCGGCCTGCGTTGCCGACGACGCCGAGGCAACGCTCTACATCGGCGAGGAATCGACCGGACTGTGGTCTTACGCGGCCGAGCCCGATGCCTCCCGCGCCCGCATTCTCGTCGATGCGGTGATGCCGGTCGACACGCGCATGTTCGAGGTCGAGGGCGTTGCCTTTGCTCCAGCTGCGGTCGGGCAGGGCGGCTACGTGTTCGCCGCCGACGAGGCTGGCCAGGCTGTCCTCGTCTACGACCGCGAGACCTACGCCTTCCTCGGTGGCTTCACGATGGGTAAGGGCGCTGTCGACGCGGTTCAGGACCCCCATGGCATCGCCGCACTCGCACTGCCGCTCGGTGACCTGTTCCCCGCCGGCCTCATAGTGATCCAGGACGACGCGGAAGAGGAGACGAACGCCACCTTCAAGCTGGTGTCGATGGCGGACGTCATCGCCGCGCTCAACCTGCCGGTCATCGAACCGCGGGATCCGCGCGCCGAGATCGCATCTGCTGCCGCCGTTCTGCCGATCGCCGAAACCCAGCCCGTCAGTTCGCGCGGCGATGCGGCTGACGACCCGGCGATCTGGGTCAACGTCGACGATCCCGAGGGGACGCTGATCGTCGGCACCGACAAGCAGGCGGGCCTCGGCGTCTACAATCTCGACGGCGAACTCCTGAACTTCATGGAGATCGGCCAGATCAACAACGTCGACATCCGCACCGTGGCCTACAACGGCGCCGACCACGTCATTGTCGCTGCGACCAACCGCGTCGACCAGACGATCGTCGTCCTGGAATTGATGCCCGACGGCACCCTCATCGATCTGGTTGCGTCCCCCATCGCGGTCGAAGGCGGTGAGGCGTACGGGTTCTGCCTCTACAGGGATCCATCCGGCGCCCTGTTCGGTCTGGTGAACACCACGACGGCCGTTCTGTCGCGCATTGCCTTCACCTTCGACACAGACGGCAAAGTCACCGGCGAGACCGATCTCAGCTGGCG
>CAXNGA010000111.1:0-6261 GCA_964201375.1 Kaistiaceae bacterium | reverse complement strand
AGAACTCGTCCACCATGCGGCCGATGTCGCCGACCTGGCGGATGATGGTGTCGATGCACTGGTCGAAGATTTCGCGGTCGTCGACGACGATGCGGCCGAACTTGCGGCGGAGCCGCTCGGCCGAAAGCTGGATCGGCGTGAGCGGGTTCTTGATCTCGTGCGCGATGCGGCGGGCGACATCGGCCCAGACCGCCGTCCGCTGCGCCGTGACGAGATCGGTGATGTCGTCGAGCGTCACCACGTAGCCGCTCGCCGACGTCGCGCCCTCATTGGTGACGCGGACGTTGATGGTCCGGGACCGGCCGGCGCGGGCGAGGCCGATCTGCGTCTGATGCTCGCGCTCGATCTTGTTGGTTGCCGCCTTGATGGCCGGGCCGAGTTCGGGCACCAGCGCGCCTATCGGGGCGCCTATGGCAGTGGCGAGGTCGAGGTTCAGGAGGCGGAGGGCCATGCGGTTGAGGATGGTCACCCTCCCCTCGCCATCGACGCCGACGACGCCGGCAGTCACGCCGGAGAGCACCGCCTCCATGAAGCGGCGGCGGCTGTCGATCTGCTCGTTTGCCGCCAGCAGGTCCCTGCGCTGGCCGCGGAGCTGCGCGGTCATCTTGTTGAACGAGGAACTCAGCGCCGCAAGGTCGCCATCGGAACGGTCGACCGGAACGCCGACTTCGAGATCGCCCCCCGCAACCCGGTCAGACGCGTCGATCAGCCGGCCGATCGGCGAGACGAGGCGGTTTGCGACGGCAAGGCCGAGCCAGATCGCGGCGGCCAGAACGATGAGCGCGACGCCGAAATAGATGAGGCCGAACACGGCCTGCATGCCGGACCGGATCGCCATGAGGCCGGCGAACTCGGCGGCGTTCTCTGCCGCAAGGCCCACGTAACTGAGCGCGACGGGGTCGACCTGGACGACGATGTAGAGATAGAGCCCCCCTGCGAAGACATCATCGAAGTTGGCGAGCTTCACGATACCGCCAGCAAAGGCGACGATGGTCCCGTCCGTTCCCTCCAGCGGGTTCGCGCGGACGATCGTTGCCCGCTCGGGATTGGCGACTGCCTCGTTCAACGCGGCGGGCGGCGGCCGCGGCAGCGATTGCCGCGTACTGAAGGTCGCCTGCAGGATCGGGTCGCCTGCAGCCGAGACGAGGAAGACTCCGGGCGTGCCATAGGCGTCCGGAAGCGCATCCAGAAACGCCTGGAAGGGCTCGGAGCTGAAGACGCTGAGGAGGCCCCGGTTGGCCTCGATGTCGGCCTTCATCGCATCGATGACGGTGACGAGCGAGTTGATCTGGGTGGCGTTGTAGGTCTCGGCGACCATCGTCGAATTCTGGACGATCTCCTGCGTCCGCGACGAGAACCAGTGGTCGACGCCCTGCGCGAAGGTGATGTTGGCGACCACCGCGACCAGGAGTGCCGGCGTCACCGCCACGAGGGCGAACAGCGCCACGATCCGGATGTGGAGCCGCGCGGCCGCCTCGCCGCGCCGCCGCGCCATCCACAGGCGCGCGAGTTCGATGCCCACCGCCCCGAGGAGGCACACGAGCAGGACGCCGTTGATCGCCAGCGCCCAGCCGACGGTCCAGGGCGTCGGCTCGATCGAAGTCAGGCCGAGGAAGATGAAGAAGGTCGCCGCCGCAGCGATCAGGGCCAGGACCGCAGACGCATAACCGAACGGCCGGACCCAGCGATGTCCTGCCACGCCACGCATTGAAGGGCGCGATGGGACCGAGTCGCCGAAGGCAGGTGCCGTGGTCGTCAAATGCCCCGTCCGGAAAGCCTCGCCCAGTCACCGGCGCGCGCCGCCAGCATTGGGCAATGGGGATTCCACCAGCAATGTGGCGAGAATGCAACAGCTTTGGCGCAGGGCTGTCGGTCGGTACCAGATCGGCCCCCCGCAGCGGCCCGGCCCGGCCGCGCGGCGGACTGCTACCGGCTGGACCGGATGACCTGGATCTCGAGGTCCTGGATCTTCTTGCGCAGGGTGTTGCGGTTCACGCCGAGCAGCTCGGCAGCCTTGATCTGGTTGCCGCGCGTCGCCGCGAGGGCGGCGCTGATCAGCGGGTACTCCACCTCGCGGAGGATGCGGTGGTAGAGGCCGGGCGGCGGGAGCGTGTCGCGGAAGCCGTTGAAATAGTCCGACAGATGGCGTTCGACCGAGCGGCTGAGCGTCTCCTCGTCGCCCGAACCGCCCTCCGATGCCTGGGGCAGCGGCGGGCTCGTGTCGAGTTCCGCCTCGATGATCACCTCGGTGATCACCTCCTGCGGGTAGAGCGCAGCGAGCCGGCGGACCAGGTTCTCCAGTTCGCGGACATTGCCCGGCCAGCGGTAGCGGCGGAGCCGGTCGACGGCGGCCGTCTCGATCTGCTTGAGCGGCAGGCCTTCCTTCTCGCCGACCGTGAAGAAATGGCGGATGAGGTCCGGGATGTCCTCGGTGCGTTCGCGCAGCGCCGGCAGGCGGATCGGGACGACGTTGAGGCGGTAGAAGAGGTCCTCGCGGAAAAGCCCCTGGTTGATGAGCGAGCGGAGATCCTTGTTGGTCGCCGCGACGATGCGCACGTCCGTCTTGATCGGCGTCCGGCCGCCGACGGTGGTGTATTCGCCCTGCTGCAGCACACGCAGAAGCCGCGTCTGCGCCTCCATCGGCATGTCGCCGATCTCGTCGAGGAAGAGCGTGCCGCCATCGGCCTGCTCGAACCGGCCGGCGCTGCGCGCCTGGGCGCCGGTGAAGGCGCCCTTCTCGTGGCCGAAAAGCTCCGCCTCGACGAGGTCGCGCGGGATCGCTGCCATGTTGATGGCCACGAACGTGCCGGAGCGGCGCTTGCCGTAGTCGTGCAGCGCGCGGGCGACGAGTTCCTTGCCGGTGCCCGATTCGCCCGCGATCATCACCGTGAGGTCCGTCTGCATCAGGCGGGCGAGGATGCGGTAGATTTCCTGCATGGCCGGCGAGCGGCCGACGAGCGGGATGTTGTCGTTGACGTCCGGCCCCGCCTCGAGCCGCTTGGTCTTGGGGCTGGAAAGCGCGCGCCCGACGATTGCGATCAGCTCCTTCAGGTCGAAGGGCTTCGGCAGGTAGTCATAGGCGCCGCGCTCGGACGCCTTGATTGCGGTCATGAAGGTGTTCTGCGCGCTCATGACGATGATCGGCAGGTCCGGCCGCACGCGCTTGATTCGCGGCAGGAGGTCGAACGCGTTCTCGTCCGGCATGACCACGTCGGTGATGACGAGATCTCCGTCGCCGCGGCTCACCCACCGCCACAGCGTGGCGGCGTTGGACGTCAGCCGGACTTCGTATCCGGCCCGGGACAGCGCCTGGTTCAGGACGGTCCGGATCGCCGCGTCGTCGTCGGCGACGACGATGGTTCCGAGCGCCATGGGCGTCAGATCTCCTCGATGTTCGGGTCGCCGGAATAGGCTGGCATCAGAACCCGGAATGTGGTTCGGCCGGGCTGGGAGTCGCATTCGATGACGCCACCATGGTCGCCGATGATCTTGGCTACCAAAGCAAGCCCGAGGCCAGTTCCGTTCGGCTTGGTCGTGACGAACGGATCGAACAGGTGCGGCACGATATCCGACGGCACGCCCGGGCCGTTGTCGCGGACGCTGAATTCGAGCGGCAGCGCCACCTTGGCCGAGCTTCCCTGCACCGACAGGCGCACGCCGGGGCGATAGGCTGTCGACAGCATGATCTCGCCGTTCCTGGCGTCGCTGCCAATCGCCTCGGCCGCATTCTTCACGAGGTTCAGGAACACCTGGATGAGCTGGTCGCGGTTGGCATAGACGGGCGGAAGCGAGGGGTCATACTCCTCCAGGAATGTGACATTCCGGCCAAAGCCCGATTTGGCCAGCCTCTTTACGTGCTCGAGCACGCCGTGGATGTTGACCGGCTCGCGCTCGATCGGGCGCTCGTCGGAGAACACCTCCATGCGGTCGACCAGCTTCACGATCCGGTCGGCCTCGTCGCAGATGAGGCGGGTCAGCGCCCGGTCGTCGGCATTGGCCGACATCTCGAGGAGCTGCGCGGCGCCGCGGATGCCCGAGAGCGGGTTCTTGATCTCGTGCGCCAGCATCGAGGCAAGGCCGGTCACGGTGCGCGCCGCGCCGCGATGGGTCAGCTGGCGGTCGATCTTTTCCGCCATCGTCCGCTCCTGGAGCATCAGGACGACGGCGCCCTCGGCCAGGGAGGCATAGATGTCGACGATGCGCTCGCCGCCCGTGCGCGGCGTGCCGATGTCGACCCGGTACTCGCTGACGGCGGACTCGCGCAGGCGCACCTGATCGATCAGCGCCAGCAGCGGGCTGCCGAACGGCACGTGGCTGTCGATGCTGCTGCGGCGGAGCACTGCCGCCGAGGTACGGAAGAACGTCTCGGCCGCGGAGTTCGCCTGGGCGATGCTTCCGTCGCGCGCGATGAGCACGACCGGATGCGGCAGGGCGTCGAGAAGGGTTGCCGCCGGCAGCGACTGCGCATGGGCGACGGCCGGATCGATCGCGTTCATGCCGCCCTCCGGAACGTGCCTGCACCGGCTGCGGCGCCGCGCAGGACCGCAACCACTTCCGCAGGATCCTCCGAGCGGAAGAGGCGCGCCCGCAGCGTGGCGTCACCACCCCCGCCGGCGGCGATGATGCGATCGAGATACCAGCCGAGATGTTTTCGCGCGGCACGGAGGCCGACGCTGGCGCCGTAGTGCGCCAGGAGCCCCGCATAGTGCTCCGCGGCCCGTTCGGCGATGTCGGCCGCGCCGCGCGCCGGCACCGCTTCGCCGCGCGCCGCCCGCACGATGTCGCCCGGCAGCCAGGGCTGGCCGTAGGCGGCCCGGCCCAGCATCACGCCGTCGGCGCCTGACGCCGCGAGCGCCGCCTGCGCGTCGGCGAGGCTGGCGATGTCGCCATTGACGATGACCGGCAGCGAGGTCGCGGCCTTCACGGCGGCGACCGCGTTCCAGTCGGCCCTGCCGTCGTAGAACTGGCAGCGCGTGCGGCCGTGGACGGTGAGCATCCGGACCCCTGCCCGCTCGGCCCGCGCCGCGAGCTCGGGCGCGTTCATCGAGCGCTCGTCCCAGCCGAGCCGCATCTTGAGCGTGACGGGGCGCGAGGTCGCCCGGACGGTGGCGACGATGAGGGATTCGGCGTGGTCGAGGTCGCGCATCAGCGCCGAGCCCGAATAGCCGGACGTGACCTTTTTGGCCGGGCAGCCCATGTTGATGTCGATGATGTCGGCGCCCGCGGCCTCGGCGGCGCGCGCGCCTTCGGCCATCCACCGCGCCTCGCGTCCGGCGAGCTGGATGACGTGCGGGCCGATCCCGGTCGCCTCGCTGCGCAGGGTCGATTCCTCGTCGCCGCAGGCGAGCAGCTCGCCCGCGATCATCTCGGATACGACCAGCCCCGCCCCCGCCGCCGCGGCGATGGCGCGGAACGGCTGGTCGCTCACGCCCGACATCGGCGCGAGGAAGACGCGGTTGGGCAGTTCGAGCCCTCCGATGCGGATGGGCGTCGCAAGCCGTGCGGCAATACTGCCTATTTCGCAGGCGTCAATGTCTATCATTTAGGCACAATGGTTTGTGCCTACATCTTAACCAGTCGTGCCCGATGAGCAAGCGAAAAAGCGTTGACCGCACGGCAGGGCTGATGCTTCGCTGAAACCGATCACGACACCGCGATGCACATCGAGCGAGCCATGGCCAACGCCAGACCGACCGTCCTAGCCCTCGTGGTTGCTGCCGGACGGGGTAGCCGGGCGGGCGGCGTGGTGCCGAAGCAGTACCAGACGCTCGCCGGACGGACCATCCTCGCCCGTACGCTGGAGCCGTTCCTCGACGAGCCGGCGATCGATGCGGTGGTCGTCGTCATCCACCCCGACGACGCCGAGCGCTATCGCGCCGCCGTGCCCGTTCACCCGAAACTCCGTCCGCCGGTGTCGGGCGGCGGCGAGCGGCAGGCGAGCGTCCGGAACGGCCTTGCGGGCCTCGGGGCGGAGCCTGACGACTTCGTGCTGATCCACGACGCCGCCCGGCCGTTCGCATCGCGCGCCCTCATCCGCAGTGTGGTCGATGCGCTGGCGACCGAGGACGCGATCCTGCCGGCGCTGCCGGTCACCGACACGCTGAAGCGCGCCGACGCTGCCGGTCACGTCGAGGCGACCGTGCCGCGCGCCGGCCTCTATGGCGCGCAGACGCCCCAGGGCTTCCGCTTCGGCCCCATCATGAAGGCGCACGCCCGCGCTGCCGGCTCGACCGTCGCGTTCACGGACGACGCCTCGATCGC
>CAXNGA010000110.1:0-6285 GCA_964201375.1 Kaistiaceae bacterium | reverse complement strand
CTCGTTGCAGCACGGAAGGGCAGCCGCGCCCCGTTCTCGCTCCTGCCGGGCCTCTTCCTTCACGACGGGCCGCGGTTCACACCAGCGGCCGAGGCGATCCTTCGCGGCACCGCGGGCATTTCGGACGTACATGCCGCCTGGCGTCCGGTCGCCTGACGGGAGCCGCTTGGCGCGGGGACGCGCAGATGCGATGATCACTCTTCTTTGGGCGGGACCCGGACAGGCCAATGGGGCAGTTCGTACTCATTCTTCTCGTGCTCGGGATCGGCTTCGTCCTGTGGCGATCGTTCGGCCGGGTCCCGGCGACGCGTCGTCCGCCGGCGACGCCGGCACGCCCGAGCGCGACGGAACTCCAGCGCGACCCGGAAACCGGCGTCTACCATCCGGTCGAGCGCGAGAAGCGCTGACGCCTGCCCTCCCGGAACACGGAATCTTTCGTTCTGCGCCATCGCCGCTTGATTCCGATGGGTGAGCGGGGATAGCGGTCGGTCCCGCTCTTCCGCCGGAGGCCGCCTTGGCCAGGACGCTCGACCCGAAACGCTCGTTCCAGGACCTGATCCTGACCCTCCAGCTCTACTGGGCGGAGCGCGGCTGCGTGATCCTGCAGCCCTACGACATCGAGATGGGGGCCGGCACGTTCCACCCGGCGACGACGCTGCGCGCGCTCGGGCCGAGGCCGTGGAACGCGGCCTATGTCCAGCCGTCGCGGCGGCCGAAGGACGGTCGCTACGGCGAGAACCCGAACCGGCTGCAGCACTACTACCAGTTCCAGGTGATCCTGAAGCCGAGCCCGCCGGACCTGCAGGACCTCTACCTGAAGTCGCTCGCCACGATCGGCATCGACTTCAGGCTCCACGACATCCGCTTCGTTGAGGACGACTGGGAGAGCCCGACGCTGGGTGCCTGGGGCCTCGGCTGGGAGTGCTGGTACGACGGCATGGAGGTGTCGCAGTTCACCTATTTCCAGCAGGTCGCCGGCATCGAATGCGCGCCGGTGGCGGGCGAACTCACCTATGGCCTCGAGCGGCTCGCAATGTACGTGCAGGGCGTCGAGAACGTCTACGATCTCAACTTCAATGGCGGCGAAGGTGATGCGAAGGTCACCTATGGCGACGTGTTCCTGCAGGCCGAGAAGGAATACTCGCGGCACAATTTCGAGCATGCCGACGTCGAGATCCTGTTCCAGCGCTTCAGGGACGCCGAGAAGGAATGCCGCGCGCTGCTTGCCGCCGGCGACCGGCCGGAAGGGCATCTGATGGTGCAGCCGGCCTACGACCAGTGCATCAAGGCGAGCCACGCCTTCAACCTCCTCGACGCGCGCGGCGTGATCTCGGTGACCGAGCGGCAGAGCTACATCCTCCGCGTCCGCGAGCTTGCGAAGGCGTGTGGGGCGGCGTGGCTGCGAACAGAGGCTGCCGGCGCCTGAGCGCTAGAGGAGTTCGATGAGGCGTTCGCCAGCAGTGACCGCGCCGGCGATCGAAGGGAGCCTCGGCTCCAGGGCGCGCCAGAGGCGATCCCGCGTGACGTTGCCGAGCCGTATCCAGACCACCGCCGGCCCATCGCCTGTGTGGAACGCGAGGTCCGCGAAGTCGCGGTCCTTGCTGAGAATGACGGCATTGGTTTCCTTGGCGTAGCGCCAAATTGCTTCATCCGAGACGCCACGCCTTCCCAGGCGCGTGACATGTTCGGCCTCGTGGCCCGCTTCCACCAGCCGCGCGGCAAGTGCTGGCGGGAGCTGGGCGTCCACAATGAAGCGCACGCCCGCTAGGCCAGGTTCAGAACACGACGGTCGGCACTGCGTGCGGCATAGAGCAGGGCGGCGCTGATGTCCTCATTCTGGACATACGGAAAGTCGGCAAGGATGTCCGCGCGCGTCGCGCCGTCGGCCATCATCTCGACAATGTCGACTACCCGCATTCGCGTGCCGCGGATCCGAGGCCGACCGCCGACGATGCCCTCGTCAGCGACGATGCGAGCGAGCAGCGCCTCGCGCTTGCTTGCGTTTTCCTCGGACATGGAATGGCTCCCGCCCTCCGGCTTCTCAGGAATGAGACCACGACGGCTCACAGATGGAACCGTGGTTCGCACGAACAGACAACACTGTATCAGGAATGAGAAGCGCCGGGTGACAAGGCCCGGGGAACCGACTAACCAAACCGCGCCCACCGCGAGCGCCCCACGATGCCCGACCTTCTTCTTGAGCTGTTTTCCGAGGAAATCCCGGCCCGCATGCAGCGCCGGGCGGCGGAGGATCTGCGGAAGCTCGTGACGGATGCGCTGGTCGAGGCGGGGTTCATCTACGAGGGCGCCAAGGCCTTCGTGACGCCACGGCGGCTGGCGCTGACGGTGAACGGCATTCCCGCCCGCTCGGCCGATGTCCGCGAGGAGAAGAAGGGGCCGCGCGTCGGCGCTCCGGAGGCGGCGATCGCGGGCTTCCTCAAGGGTGCGGGGCTTTCCTCGATCGCCGAGGCGAAGGTGCAGCCCGACAAGAAGGGCGACTTCTACGTCGCGGTGATCTCGAAGCCCGGCCGCGCCGCGACCGAGGTTCTGGCCGAGGCCCTGCCGAAGATGATCCGTGAGTTCCCGTGGCCGAAGCAGATGCGCTGGGGCGCGGCATCGGCCGACGCGGGGAGCCTCCGCTGGGTGCGGCCGCTCCACGCCATCACCGCCACCTTCGGGCCGGAGACGGAAGATCCCGAGGTGATCCGCTTCGACGTCGGCGGCGTCGCTGCCGGCGACACGACCTGGGGCCACCGCTTCATGGCGCCCGCAGCCATCACCGTAAAACGCTTCGACGACTACGAGGCGTCGCTGGCGCGGGCGAAGGTGGTGCTCGACCCCGAGCGGCGGAAGGACATCATCCTCCACGATGCGCGCGACCGCGCCTTCGCGCTCGGCCTCGAACTGATCGAAGACGAGGCGCTGCTGGAGGAGGTCGCTGGCCTCAACGAATGGCCGGTCGTGCTCGTCGGCTCGTTCGACGAGGCGTTCCTCGCGATCCCGCCGGAGGTGATCCGGACGACGATCCGCGTGAACCAGAAATGTTTTGTGCTGCGCGACCCGGCGACGGGGAAGCTCGCCAACCGCTTCGTGATCACGGCCAACGTCGAGGCGGATGACGGCGGCCGGGAGATCGTCGCCGGCAACCAGCGCGTCATCCGCTCGCGCCTCTCCGACGCCAAGTATTTCTGGGAGACCGACCAGCGCGACCTGCCGGACCACGACACCGAGAAGATGCGCGGGGCTGCGGCGAGGCTGAACCTCGACCTGGCAAAACCGCTCGACCAGCGCATGGCGAAGCTCGCGTCGACCGGCGTCGTGTTCCACGAGAAGCTCGGCACACAGGGCGAGCGCGTGGAACGGCTGGTCCGGCTTGCGGCCGAGATTGCGCCGCTGGTCGGCGCCGATCCTGAGCTTGCGAAGCGCGCGGCGGCGCTCGCGAAAGCCGACCTGCCGACGGAGATGGTCGGCGAGTTCCCCGAGCTGCAGGGGCTGATGGGGCGGTACTACGCGACCGCGCAGGGCGAGCATCCGTCGGTCGCCGCCGCGATCGAGGAGCACTACAAGCCGCAGGGTCCGGGCGATCGCGTGCCGACGGACCCGGTGGCGATTGCGGTGGCGCTGGCGGACAAGCTCGACATCCTCGTCGGGTTCTGGGCGATCGACGAGAAGCCGACGGGGAGCAAGGACCCGTATGCGTTGCGGCGGGCTGCTTTGGGCATCATTCGGATCGTGCTTGAGAATCGGCTTCGGCTAGCCTTGGGCGGCACCATCAACGCCCACGTTCCGGCTGTTGCGATCGCTGCGGCTGTCCGCGCCAAGCCCGAGTTCTTCGCAGAGTTTGGCGGCGCAGATGCAAGCCCGGCGATGCTTGCCGACCTCTACTATATTGACGGCACACGGCTGGTGGCCGACCTTCTCGCCTTCTTCGCCGATCGCCTGAAAGGCCAACTCCGCGAACAAGGCGCCCGCCACGACCTCGTCGACGCCGTCTTCGCGCTGGGCAACCAGGACGACCTCCTGCTAATCGTCCGCCGCGTCGAGGCGCTCGGGGCGTTCCTCGACAGCGAGAGCGGCAAGGCGCTGCTTGCCGGCTATCGCCGCGCGACGAACATCCTTCGCGACGAGGAGAAGAAGTCCGGCCAGCGCATCGAGGGCGCGACCGAGGCCGGCACGGTGCCCGAGGAGATCGCGCTCAACGAGGCGATCACCATGGCCGAGACCGAGGTGGAAGAATCCCTCCGCGAGGAGGATTTCGCGGCCGCGATGGACGCGATGTCAGGCCTTCGCGGGCCGGTCGATGCGTTCTTCGAAAAGGTGCTCGTCAACGACCCCGACCCCGCCATCCGCCAGAACCGCCTCCGCCTCCTCAACCGCATCCGCGCCGCGACGCTGAAGGTGGCGGACTTCTCGAAGATCGGCGGGTAACGCACGTCTTCGGGTCTTCTTGCACGCCCGGGCGGGGCGGCCAGCAGCCCCTTCACCTCGCCCCGATGGGGAGAGGTCGGATCGAGGCGCAAAGCGGATCGATCCGGGTGAGGGGGGACCACCCTCTCGGCCGGGCACCCTGGCGCGGCCGACAAGGCAGTCCATCGTCCCGCACGGGCGCGAGCCCCCTCACCCTCCCGCCCTAAGCTCGCTGCGCTCGCCAAGGGCTGGAGCCCTCTCCCCCTCAGGGCGAGGGAAGATGCTCTCCCCTGGCGGCCCGGGACCGCGTGAGTGAAGGAAAGCAATCGCTAGTCCGGCTTCATGCCCGTGCGGAACTCGAACAGCGCCGATGCCGCGTCGATGAGTAGGTTCAGCGGGTTGGCGCGGCACCAGTTGTCGATCCAGACGTAGGCCGCCTCCCGCGAGGCGCGCGTCGGCACGCGCCAGAAATCGAGGTCGTGCGCCACCGCCCACGCGTCGACCGTGCCGAGGACATACACCTCGTAGAGGTCCTTGGTCGCTCCGGGGGCCGATACCCACTGGCCGCAGTCGATCCCCGCCTCGACCCAGATCTCCTGCGCCAGCGTCGGCGCCGGCGCGGTGGCGAGCGCGAGCGCCACAAGTCCCGCCCTGACCTTCAACGCGCCTCCCGTCCGGCCTGTCGCTTTTACCGCAAACCACCCAGACGCCAGCGAGGCTAGCACAACACCGGCATGTCAGGACGGGTCGGATGCCGCCAGTTCGTTCTTGCTCTGTTCTCTATCCTCTGCTAGGAATGAATTCATGTCCACCGCCCGGCTCAAACCCGATTCCGACCCGCGCCCCGCAGCCCCTCCGGCCATCGACCCCGCCCAGATAGCGCCGGATCGTCGCCGCGGGCGCGGGTCGGAAACCAGCCGCAGTGGTCGGTACGAGCCGCTGGAAAAGGTTCCGGTCGACGACGGCTGGGACAGCCTTGATGAACTGCCGGAACTCAGGACCGAGGTGCAGGTCGAGCGGCCGCGAAAGATCCTGACGACGAACGATTCGCCCGACATCGACTTCGCGCAGTCGATCAACCCCTATCGCGGCTGCGAGCATGGCTGCGCCTACTGCTTCGCGCGGCCGACGCACGCCTATATGGGCCTGTCGCCGGGGCTCGATTTCGAGACGCGGCTGTTCGCCAAGCCGGACGCTGCCAAGCTGCTGGAACGCGAGCTGTCGAAGCCCGGCTACAAGGTCGAGCCGATCGCGATCGGCACCAACACCGATCCGTACCAGCCGATCGAGAAGCGCTACCGCATCATGCGCGAAATCCTGGAAGTGCTGTCGCGCGCCAACCACCCGGTCGGCATCCTCACCAAGAACGCGCTCGTCACACGTGACATCGACCTGCTGGCGCCGATGGCGGAGCGCGGCCTCGTGAAGGTCGGCCTGTCGGTGACGACGCTCGACCGGAAGCTCGCGCGGGCGATGGAGCCGCGCGCCTCGACCCCGGCGAAGCGGCTGGAAGCCCTTCGCCTCCTGTCGGAGGCCGGCATCCCGACCTTCGTGATGACGGCGCCGATCATCCCCGCACTGAACGAGCCGGAGATGGAGCGCATCCTCGACGCCGCGAAGGCGCAGGGCGTCCGCGGCGCTGGCTATGTGCTGCTGCGCCTGACGATGGAGGTCGCGGAGCTGTTCAAGGAATTCCTCCTGCGCCACTACCCGGACCGCTACGCGCACGTCCTGTCGCTGATCCGCTCGATGCGAGGCGGCAAGGACTACGATTCGTCGTGGGGCCAGCGGATGAGCGGCAACGGCCCCTATGCCTGGCAGATCGGCCGGCGCTTCGAGATCGCGTGCAAGCGTCTCGGGCTGAACACGACGCGCACC
>CAXNGA010000109.1:0-6320 GCA_964201375.1 Kaistiaceae bacterium | reverse complement strand
CCCTATCCCGGTGGTCCGGCGGTGGAGCGGGCGGCGCGATCCGGCAACCTCCGGCGCTTCGATTTCCCGCGGCCGATGCGCGGCCGGCCGGGGTCGGACTTCTCGCTCTCCGGCCTCAAGACCGCCGTCCGCCTCGAAGCCGAGCGGCTTGTGCCGCTGACCGACGCCGACGTCGCGGATCTCTGCGCCTCGTTCCAGTTCGCCGTCGCGGAGACAGTGGTCGACCGCGTCGACAACGCGATGAAACGCTTCCGGACCGAGGGCGCGCCGGCCGAGCCGGCGCTCGTGATCGCCGGCGGCGTTGCGGCCAACGGCATGATCCGCGCGAGCCTCGGCGACCTCGCCGCCGCCACGGGCTTCCGCCTCGTCGCGCCGCCGCTGGCGCTCTGCACCGACAACGCGGCGATGGTGGCCTGGGCTGGCGCCGAATGGCTCGCGGCGGGGCGGCGCGACGATCTCCAGCTCGCCGCCCGTCCCCGTTGGCCCCTCGATGCGGACGTTCTAGGGTTCGGCGCCGGAATCAGGGGGGCCAAGGCATGATCGAGCGTATCGGCATCATTGGCGGCGGCGCTTGGGGCACCGCGCTTGCGCTCGTCGCCGCGCGTGCCGGCCGCAATGCCGTCCTCTACGCCCGCGAGCCGGCAACGGTCGCCGCCATCAACCAGCAGCGCGCGACGCCGAGCCACATGGGCGCCCAGGCGAACGTGTCGGCAACGGGAGCCATCGCCGATGCCTGCGCCACCGACATGGTGATCGTGGCGGTGCCGGCGCAGGAATTCCGTGCTGCCACGACCGAGGCGGCGCCCTTCATAGCGGCCAGCATACCGGTGGTGATCGCCGCCAAGGGAATCGAGCAGTCGACCGGAAGGCGCCTTTCCGAGGTGCTGTCCGAAGTCGCGCCCGCGGTCGAGGTCGCCGTGCTGTCCGGCCCGAGTTTTGCCGCCGATGTTGCAAAAGGCCTGCCTACCGCGGTCACGCTTGCGACCGCGCGGATGGAGATCGCGCTGGAATTGTGCCGCGCGCTGAGCGGCCCGACGTTCCGCCCCTATGCCGAGACGGACGTCATCGGCGTCGAACTCGGCGGCGCACTCAAGAATGTTCTGGCCATTGCAGCCGGCATCGTCGCAGGCCGCGGCCTGGGGGCGAGCGCCGGCGCTGCCGTCGTCGCGCGCGGCTTTGCCGAGATAAGGCGATTCGCCGAAGCCGAAGGCGCGAAGTCCGAGACGCTGATGGGCCTCTCCGGTCTCGGCGACGTGGTGCTGACCTGCGTGACGCCGCAGTCGCGGAATTTCTCGGTGGGCCTCGCGCTCGGCGCCGGGCGACCGATCCCGAACCTCCTTGCGGAAGGGGTCGCAACGGCCGAGATCGCACATCGCCTGGCGGAACAGCGCGGCATCTCGATGCCGATCACCTCGGCGGTCGCCGCCGTGCTGGGCGGCGTCCTGACGGTCGACGAGGTCGTGGAGCAGCTGATGAGCCGGCCGATCCGGCGGGAGAGCGACTAGGAGTTCTCCATGGCGAACTGGCTGGTGAAGACGGAGCCCGATTCCTGGTCGTGGGACGACCAGGTGAAACAGGGCGCCAAAGGCGGGGAGTGGACGGGAGTCCGCAACCCGCAGGCCAACCGCCACATGCGCGAGATGAAGAAGGGCGACCGCGTCTTCTTCTACCACACCGGCAAGGAGAAGCAGGTCGTCGGCATCGCCGAGGTCGTCGCCGAGGCGCATCCCGATTCGACCGACGAGGCGTATTCGGCCGTCGATCTCCGCGCCGTCGAGAAGCTCGCCCGGCCGGTTGCACTCGCCGAGGTGAAAGCCGATCCGGCGCTGAAGGGCATGGTTCTCGCCCGCGCCCCGCGGCTCTCGGTGCAGCCGGTCTCGGACGCGGAGTGGAAGCGGATCATCGACCTGTCGATGGCCTGACCAGACGCGCCAGACCCGCCTGCCGCGAGGCAGACGGGTCCGGGGATCGACGGAGAGTAAGGGGGGCGGGGATACCTTCCGCCGATCCGTGCGGGAGAGACTAGTAGGGCAGCGCGTAGCCCTGCATGCAGGCGGAGAAGGCCGCGTTGTAGGCCGCGTTCCACTGCGGATTGCCGACCGCCGCGCCACCGAGGGCACCGACACCGGCACCGACCGCCGCACCCACGCCCGGGGCGCCGAAGCCGAAGCCGCCGACGAGGAAGCCGGCGCCGGCGCCGAGCAGGGTGCCGACGATCACCGGGCGACGCTGCGGGCCGGCGTGCATGGTGGCGTAGTTCTGGGCGTAGGGGTCACAGGCGGCCGGGTTGATGACGACCGGGAAGACGACATAAGGCTGCGCCGAAGCGGCGGTGGCCATGCCGACAGTGCCGATGGCGATCGAGGCGGCGAGGAGGGTCTTGAGGGTGCGGGTCATGTTCGTTGTCCTTCGGGTTTCTGGCGCCGTTCACGGCGGCACCGGTGAATTCGATGGACACGGTGTAGTGCGCTGCCCCTGAACCCGATCTGAGGCCCTCGTTGTCTGGCGTTCACGCACCGCCACGAGCCACCATCCATTCGTCTTTGCCGGGCATGACCCGGCAACCCATGATGAATGTCCCCGCGGGCGGAGTACGTGGCTCCCGTCGCCGAAAGCTCCGTGGCGGCGGACGTCATCATGGGTCCCCGGGTCAAGCCCGGGGAAGACGAGAAGGTTGGCCCGGAGCAGCCGCCCCGATCGGCGCACCGGGCTCTGCGAGTTCAGTGCGTCGGGCTGAACCGGGGAGCCGCCCGCTCCGTCTCCCGCGCTACCTCACACCCGCGGAGCGCGGACGCCGCGCATGAGGAGGAGGCCGCCGATGAAGAACACCAGGAGGATCGAGATGCCGATGCGCTGGCTGTTGCTGACTGCCGTCAGCACCGCGATCGCGGCGGCCGCAAGGAAGGTCGTCAGCTTTCCCGAGAGGGCAAAGAGGCCGAAGAACTGGGCCGTGTGGCCGGGCGGGGCGAGCTTCACCATGAGCGTGCGGCTTGCCGCCTGGAGGGGGCCCGAGACGATGCCGATGACCGCGCCGATGACGAGGTAGAGCCGTTCGGCCATCGAGGCGAACATGCCGTCGCCTTCCACGGGCGGATCGACCGGGACGAAGAAGAGGACGCGGTCGGCGGTGACGGACAGCGCTGCGATGCTCGCCACGAAGAGGAGGACGAGGCTGCCCACGATGATCGCCTTGGGGCCGATCCGGTCGTCCAGCTTGCCGCCGAAGAACGCGCCGGGGACGGCAGCGACGACCACGATCAGGCCGAAGACGAGTGCTTCCCCGCTGCCCCAGTCGAATGTGCCGGAGGCGTAGATCGCGCCGACCGAGAAGAGGCCCGCGAGGCCGTCGGCGTAGATCATGTGGGCGATGAGGAAGCGGAACGCGGTGCGGTGGCGGCGGGCGTTGCCGATCGTCTCGCGGAGCGAGGCCAGACCGCTCCGCACGGCGCGGCCGATCCCCATCACCCGCGGCGCGTCGGGCGTGAAGAGAAGGAGCGCCGGCGCGAACAGGAGGAACCAGGCGATCGACAGAAGCCCCGTGGCGCGGACGCCCTCATAGGTCTCCTCGCTCGAGCCAAGGAGCGGCGCGAGGCCGAACAGCGTGTCGCCGTCGTCCTGGTAGGGCACGAACAGCGCCAGCAGGATGAGGAGGCTGACGGTGCCGCCGAGATAGCCCATCGCCCAGCCCGAGCCGGACAGCCGGCCCATCCGGTCGCTGCCGACGAGCGTCGGCATCATGGCGTTGGTAAAGACCTGGGCGAACTCGGCGCCGATGACGGCGAGGAACACGCCAAGGAGCAGCACCATGACCGCCGACGGCTCGCCGGGGACAGCGACCAGATCATCAGGCAGCCGATGATCAGCGGTATCGAGAACGCGACGACCCACGGCTTCCGCCGACCCGCCGCATCGGCGATCGAGCCGAGGATGGGCGAGAAGACCGCGATGACGACGCCGGCCGCGGCAAGGGTCCACGCCCAGGCCGACTGCGCCTCCGCGCCGGAATAGCCAGCGCGGTCGGCGACGACGCCCTCGAAGAACACCGCGATGACGAAGGTGGTTATGAGGGTGGCGACCGGCTGGGTCGCCCAGTCGAAGAAGTACCATGAGACGATGCCGCGGCGGCTGACCGGGGCGCGCTGCAGCGCGTGGCCCGGCGGATCGAACTCGTCCCGCAGCATGGTCATCTTCAGCCCCCTCGCGCCTCTGGCGCGGCGCGGAGTTTCAGCGCGATGGCCGTCGCAATCAAGCACAAGCGGGACAGGTTCAGTCGGTGCGGTCGAGCCAGTCGAGGAAGAGGCGGTAGGCCGAGGTGCCGGCGATGCCGGACCAGCGACCGGCGCCGCCGGCGCGGGGATCGCCGCCGTGGCGCAGCATTGCCTCGACGAGCCGCTGCCGGTGCGGCGCCCGGATCTCGCCGATGGCGCCGACCATCTCCCACGGCGCAAGGAGCGCCAGCGCATAGGCGTCGAACGCCGCGGGATAGGGGAAAGCGTCGGTGATCGACGCCCATGCGGCGAGCCGGACCTGCTTTTCCAGCGCCTCGCCCCAGCGGTACTTCCGCGTCAGCGCGCAAGCGGCGAGGAAGGCCTCCTGGGCGTAGGCACTCGTCCGCCGCCAGTCGAGGAGACCGGCTCCGTCCAGCACCGAGGCCGGCGGTTCGGCGATGTTGAGCATCCGCTCGGCGAGCCGGACGGGACCGTTGCCGGGGTCGAGGAGGAGCCACGCTGCGGCGCGCTGGCGCCAGCCATCGGCGCTGAAGAACCGCCACTCCGGCATGTCGCGTTCGAGGAAGCGCGCAAGGCGCTGCACGTCGGGGTCGTCGCTCCGGAAGCCGGCGATATAGGCGCCCAGGAGGTTCGTGGAAACGCGGCCGCGCCGCCGCGCGGCCTCGAGGAGGAAGGCCGGCCCCGCGACGACGTCGCGGCCGATGGGCCGCGGCGGCGAGAGGAACGCGGCGGCACCATTGCGCAGAGCGGTGTCCGAAAGACGCCCCAGCGCGCCAGCCTCCGCCGCTGCGAAGATCTTCGCCTGCACCGCACCGACATCGGCGATGCCGTCCAGAAGGCCGGGCTCCCGGCGGAGCGCCGCGAGCGCTTCACGGAGGCGATGCGGCTCGGGGGCCGGCGCGCGGAGGCCGGGGGTGAGGTGGGACGTCGCGTTGCGGGCGTACGACGTCACGGGGCGAGCGCACGGTCGAGCGCGTTCTCGATCTGCCCGAGGTCGGGCGTGGCCATGATGATGCGGAAGTCGATCCGGCGGTTCAGCGCCTGGCCTTCCGGAGTGTCGTTGGTCGCGATCGGCCGCCGGTCGCCATAGCCCGACACGCCGAGGATCGGGGTGCAGGTCTGGTCCGCGTGCCGGAGGCACAGCGCGCCGAGCGCATCGCTGGCGCCAACCATGAAGCGGTATGTGTTGGTGGCGCGCTCGGCCGATAGCGCGAGGTTGTCGCGGAAGGCGGCGGCGACCGTCACCGGACGGTTGTCGGTATGTCCCTCGATGTAGAGGGCCTCCACTGCATAGCCCTCGGTGGCACAGCCTTCAGGCCGCGGCACGCCGTCGGCGTAGCAGGGCAGCACCGCCGCGAAGGCGGCGGTTACCAGCACGAGGATCTCCTGGCCGCGCTGGGTGAGATCGGCGTCGCCCGTGTCGAACAGAACCTGGTCGCCGAGGCGCAGGATGCCCTGCTCCAGATCGATTTCGACATCGACGCCCGCCGCCGCCATGTCCGCTTCGATCTCGAGGAGGATCATGGTGCGGGTTGCGTCGGCGCCCCGGAGCCGGGCGTTGAGATCCTCGAGCTGGCGCTGCCGCGCCACGGCTAGGGCAGCCTCGGTCTGGGCGATCGCGGCGGCGCGGCGTGCCTCGTCCTGGCGGATGACTGCGAGCGCCGCCTCCTGCACGGCGTTCTCGCGCTCGCGCTGTGCGATGAGGGCCGCCGCGCGGGCGAGGTCCTGCGCCGCGAGGGCGAGTGCGGCTTCCGCTTCGGCGTTCGCGCGCTCCTGCTGCGCGGTGATGGCCGCCTCGCGGGCCTGC
Organism: Kaistiaceae bacterium; assembly: GCA_964201375.1. Taxonomy (GTDB): domain Bacteria; phylum Pseudomonadota; class Alphaproteobacteria; order Rhizobiales; family Kaistiaceae; genus JADLGL01. The sequence goes on along the minus strand of CAXNGA010000109.1, from coordinate 284 downwards.
TCCTGTGCCACGAGGGCGCGTGCCGCTTCCGCTTCGGCGTTCTCGCGCTCGCGCTGGGCCGTTTCCTCCTGCTGCTGCAACCGGGCGCGCTCGATCTGCGCTGCCGTCTGCTCGACCGCGGCGGCGTCCTCCTGCGTGCGGAGCTGAACGGCGTAGTACATGAGCAGGATGATGAAGATGAAGACGAGGCCGACCATCATGTCGGTCATCGAGACGAAGTAGTTCTCCTCGTCGATCTTCTGCTCGACGCCGGTCTCCTCCATCGCCTATTCCGCCGCTTCGCG
>CAXNGA010000108.1:0-6357 GCA_964201375.1 Kaistiaceae bacterium | reverse complement strand
ACCTCGCCTTTGCCGCGGTGCCGGTCAACGAGATCATGCAGGAGTGCGTCGCGCTGATGCAGCCGGAGGCGAACCGGCGCCGCATCATCATCCGCACCAGCCTGTCGGCGGCGGTGCCCAAGGTCGTGGCCGACGCGCGCTCGCTCCGGCAGATCGTGCTGAACCTCCTGTCCAACGCGGTGAAGTTCACCCCCGCCGGCGGCCAGGTGATCGTTTCCACCGCGCTCGAGGACAATGGCGAGGTCGTCGTCCGCATCCGCGACACCGGCATCGGCATGTCGGACAAGGATCTCGAGACTGCGCTGAAACCGTTCCGCCAGCTCAATACCTCCAGCTCCAACCGCGCCGAGGGTACCGGACTCGGCCTGCCGCTCACCAAGGCGCTCGTCGAGGCGAACCGGGCGCTGTTTGCGATCGACAGCAAGCCGAACCAGGGGACGATGGCGCGCATCACCTTCCCGACCTCGCGCGTCCTGTCGGCCTGAACCGGTCGGTTCGGCCACCAGCACGTGTCTCCGGCGGCGCGGCGGGCCGCGAGGCCCCCGGCCGCTGGCAGGATCCGCTGTCGCGCCTACGCAAGGGACCAGCGAGTCCCGCCGCCTTCGTCTGGCCATCCTGTCACACCGGACCGGTCAGCACGTGGCAGCTACAGCGAAAACGGACTCAAGCTTGGAGTCACTCCAGATTGTAGTCCTTCTAAGCTATTGAAATCAAAAGCTAATTCTTGACTTGTCATCGTCTCCGGGGCATCTTTACGGCGGCCGAAAGGCCTGTCCAACCAGCGGACCTTGAATCCGCACCGGAGGAATGATGACCAAGACCCACACCGGGCGCAGCGCCATAACCGCGCTCGCCCTTGCCACCGCCACGCTGTTCGGCGGAGCATCGATCGCAACAGCGCAGGAACTGAACGTCTATACGAGCCGCGAGCCTGGGCTCGCCCAGCCGCTGTTCGACGCCTTCACCGCCGGGACCGGCATTCGCGTCAACACAGTCTTCATCCAGCAGGGCCTTGCCGAGCGGGTCGAAGCCGAAGGGGCTGCCTCCCCGGCCGACATCCTCATGGTGGTCGACTATGGCGCTTTGATCGACCTCGTCGATCGCGGCCTCACCCAGCAGATTTCATCGCCCGTTCTCGAGGAAGCGATCCCGGCGAACGTCCGAGACCCCAACGGCCACTGGTTTGGTCTCTCGATGCGCGCCCGCGTGGTCTACGTGTCGGCCGACCGGGTCGATATCGAGGCCATCACCTATGAGGAGCTCGCCAATCCCGAGTGGCACGACCGCGTCTGCATCCGCTCGGGCCAACACCCCTACAACACGTCGCTTTTCGCGGCTTTCATGGCCAAGAACGGCGAAGCCGCGACGCGGGAATACCTCACAGGCCTCCGCGCCAACCTCGCCCGTCCGGCCGCCGGCGGCGACCGTGACGTCGCGCGGGACATCCTTGCGGGCATCTGCGACATTGCGATCGCCAATTCCTACTATGTCGGCCTGATGCGGTCCGGCACCGGCGGCGCCGATCAGCAGCTCTGGGGCAATGCCATCCGCGTCATCTTCCCGACCTTTTCAGATGGGCTCGGAACACACGTGAACATCTCGGGGGCTGCCGTCGCCGCCAACGCGCCGAACCGCGACAATGCGGTCCGCCTCCTCGAATTCCTCGTCTCCGAGGAAGCCCAGGCGATTTACGCGCAGGCCAACTACGAGTACCCGGTCCGCCCCGGCGTCGCGCCCGACCCCATCATCGCCTCGCTCGGGACACTCGTGGTCGACCCGACGCCGCTCGTCGAGATCTCCGAGTTCCGGCAGGCCGCAAGCCGGCTCGTCGATGCGGTCGGATTCGACAATTAGGTCGAAACTGGTGAGGAAAGCGGCGCGGGCGAACCTGCCCGCCCCGCTTTCGCACATCTGATGGCGCTCGCAGACGCACCTCCCGTCATGGACAGGGTACCGCCGGCACCGCTCGGCCAGCGCGTGCCGCGGCGCTGGCTCGTGCCGGTCCTCGTGATCGCGGTCCTGGTGCTGTCGCCGATTGCGGGCCTGGTCTTCTTCGCCGCAAGGGGGTCGAGCGACCTGTGGCCCCACCTCGTCCAGAACGTGCTGCCGCCTTCGATGCGAACCACGGCGATCCTTCTTCTCGGTGTCGGCGCGGTCGTCACCGTCATCGGGGTCGGCACGGCGTGGCTCGTGGCGATGCACCGCTTTCCTGGCCGGCGCATCCTCGAATGGGCGCTGCTGCTGCCACTTGCAGTTCCAACCTACATCGTCGCATTCGCCTATCTTGACGTGATGCACCCGGTCGGGCCGGTGCAGACCTTCCTTCGGGATCTGCTCGGAATCACCGATATGCGCGGCCTCTGGTTCCCCGAGGTGCGGTCGATGGGCGGATGCATCTTCCTGCTCGGCCTGGTGCTCTACCCCTATGTCTACCTTCCGGTGCGGGCCCTCTTCGCCATGCAGTCCTCGTCCTATCTCGAGGCGGCCAGGACGCTCGGGCACGGACCGCGTGCCGTGTTCTTCAGGATCGCGATCCCGCTCGCACGGCCGGCGATTGCCCTCGGTGTCACCTTCGCCCTCCTCGAAACGCTCAACGACGTGGGCGCTTCCGAATTCCTCGGCATCCGTACGATGACGGTGTCGATCTACACGACCTGGATGACGCTCGGCAGCATCTCCGGGGCCGCGCAGATAGCCCTCCTGATGCTCGCGCTCATCTTCGCACTCCTCCTCGTCGAGCGGTGGGCGCGGCGGAAGCAACGCTATGTCGGCGGCGGCCAGAAGACGACGCCGGCGGCGCCGATCCGGCTCCGCGGCTGGCGCGGCGGCGTCGCTGCAGCCGCGTGCGGTGCCCCGGTCTTCTTCGGCTTCGTCGTACCTGCGTCCTATCTCGTCTACGCCGCATGGACACGGCTCGCCGAGTTCGGCTGGCCGCCGGAGCTCTTCCTCTGGATCGGCAACACGGTGAAGCTCGCCGCGATCGCGACGGTCATCGTGACCGCGCTCGGCCTCTTCCTCGGCTATGCGGCGCGTGTCCTCCGCCGGCGCGCGGGCACCGTCACGCTCCGTCTCGCCACCATTGGATACGCCCTTCCCGGTACCGTGCTCGCCGTCGGCCTCCTCGTGCCGATCGCATCGCTCGACAACTGGATCGCGAGCGCCGCGCAGACGCTGTTCGGCGCCTCCATCGGTCTCCTCCTGCTCGGTTCCGGTGCAGCGCTCGTGTTTGCCTATGTCCTCCGGTTTCTACCCATCGCCGCCGGCAATGCCGAGGCAGGCCTTGCCAAGGTCAGCCCGTCGCTCGACATGGCGGCGAGGAGCCTCGGCGCCGGTCCGGCGGAAGCGGCGTGGCGCATCCACCTGCCGATCCTGCGGCCCGCGCTCGCAGCGGGCGCCCTCATCGTCTTTGTGGACTGCATGAAGGAGCTGCCGGCGACGCTCCTCCTCCGTCCGTTCAACTTCGAGACCCTCTCGACACAGCTCTATGGCGAGGCGGTCCGTGGCACATACGAGGTCGCTGCGGTCTCGGCGCTGGCCATCGTCATCGTCGGCCTTGTCCCCGTGATCCTTCTCGCCCGCACCCTCGAACGCCGGCGCTGACGGTCGCACGGCTTGCCCTTCGACGGAATCGCACCTAAGCGGGAACGATGACGTCCGCCAGCGCGACAGTTCCCGTGCGCCGGCCGGTCCTCCGGCGCGTTGCTCTCGTGCTGCTCGGGCTGGTCCTCCTGGTGTCGGGAGGGCTCGTGGTCGTGTCCGCCCTCATCCCCACGGACGCTGTCCGTGATCGCATCGCGGAACAGATCGAGCAGTGGCTCGGCCGCCCGGTTACCTTCGACGGCGATCCCGTCATCTCGCTCTACCCGCGCCCGACTGTGACGATCGAACGCGTGGTCATCGGCGATGCGCTCGGAACTGGCGCCCCGCTGATCGAGGTGGAACGGGTGACAGGGACAGTGGCACTCCTCCCGCTCATTTTTGGTCGCGTCGAGATCAGCGCGTTCTCGCTGCTGCGGCCGGTGATCAATCTCGAGGTGGATGCCGCCGGCGAATCGAACTGGGTCGTACGGGAAGGGACGATCGGCGCCCGGCTCGTCGAGGCGCAGGACGCCGACGCGACCGAAGGCGCTCCGCCCGACGTGACGCTGGGGCGGTTTTTGATCGAGGACGGCACGATCACCTACCGCAGCGCGGACGGCACACCCTCGGAGATCACCGGCATCTCGCTCGACATCTCATGGCCATCGACGGCTGGTGGGATGACCGCGAGCGGGCAGCTCACCTGGCGCGACGAGCCCGTCGAGATTTCGGGGTATCTTGGCCGACCGCTCGATCTCATCGCCGGGCGATCCTCGCCGGTACGGTTCGCGGTGGATGCTGACCCAGGTACGCTCACCTTCGACGGCATTGTGGACCGGAGCGACCTCGACTTCGCGCTCAGCGGCATGACCTCTCTGGCCACGTCGTCGCTGCGCCGGCTCCTGATATGGGCAGGCGCGCAGATACCCGAGGAGGGTGCGACGCCGGGACCGGCGACGATGGAGGGCGACGCCAGCTGGAGCTGGCCGCTCCTTGCCTTCTCCAACGGCACGATGTCGCTGGACGGCACGGAGGCAGCCGGATCATTCTCGGTCGACTTCTCGAACGCCCGGCCGGCCGTCCGCGGCACGATCGCCGCGACCGTGGTCGACCTGTCACCCTACGCGGTGTCGCTGCGGATGCATGTCGAACCCGACGGGACATGGGTGGGAGCGCCGATCGACCTGCCGGCGCTTTCGGTCATCGATACGGACCTTCGCATCTCTGCGGACGAGATCCGCATGGGCGCCGCGCGCGCCACGGGCGTCGCCGCGTCCGCCTCGGTCTCGGGCGGCCGGATCCTCCTCAGCCTCGAGGAGGCGACCTTCTATGGCGGCAGGCTCCGCGCAACGGTGAGCGGGCGCGTCGACGGCGACAGCCTTGCGCTCCATGCGACGGCGTCAGTCTCGGGCATGGCGACGCTCCCCGCGCTGCAGGCCGTCGCGGGCGTGTCGGTCCTTGCCGGCACGCTCACCGGCACGATCGACGCCGGCGGAACGGGCGCTACCTGGAGCGAACTCGTGGGCGCGTTGACCGGCTCGATCTCGGCCACGATCGTCGAGGGCGCCCTGCGTGGCATCGATCTGGGCGGGGCGGCGTCCCTGCCCCGGCCGACGGTGGCGAACCTTTCGCTCGGTGCCGGAGCTACCGGGTTCTCCCGCTTCGAGGGCGACTTCCACTTCGCCGACGGCTTCATCGAGACCAACCGGTTCGTTGCGGCAGGACCGGTCTACGCGCTCGTCTTCGGTGGACGGGCACACCTGCTGCGGCCGGCCATCGAGGGCGGAGGGACGATTTCGTTCCTCCGGACCAGTGGCGAAGCCGCCGCCCTCCCCTTTACGCTGGACGGCACCTGGGTCATGCCGGTGCTTGCCGACGATCCTTCGCCGATCATGCCCGAAGCCCCGCTGGCGGCCACGCCTCCGTCAACACATCGAGGAGTTCCATGACTGCCCCGGCTCGCGACGCGCTCGTTCCGCTGCCTGCAATCGTGGCTGACATCGGCGGCACCAACGCCCGGTTCGCCATCGTGGACGAGGAGGGCCGGCTCGGCCCGGCGATGGACTTCCGCGTGCGGCAGTTCCCGAATGCCGTCGAGGCGATGGAAGCCGCGATGGGGCGTCTCGGCGTCCGTCCGCGCTCGGCCGTGCTTGCGATAGCCGGCGTCATCTCCGGCGACAGCGCGGCGCTCACCAACGCGCCCTGGGTGTTCGAGCCAAAGCCGATGATGGCGGCGCTCGGCCTCTCCGACGTGGTCATCCTCAACGATTTCGAGGCGATCGCCCTGTGCCTTCCGGCGCTGACGGACGCGGATGTCGTTCCGATCGGCGGCGGTGCTTCGGTGCCGGGCGAGACGCGGATCGTCGTCGGCCCAGGTACCGGTCTCGGAGCCGCGGCGCTCCTCGGGACCGGCCGGGGCTGGACGCCGACGCGCGGCGAGGGCGGACACATGGACATCGGGCCGCGGACCGAGCGTGAACAGGCAATCTGGCGGCACATCGAGCGGATCGAGGGGCGGACGAGCGCGGAGTGGCTGATTTCCGGATCGGGTCTGCTCCGGCTCCATAAGGCCATGGCCGCCGCGAGCGGCTATGCGCCGGCCTTTGGCGATAGCGCGGACCTGTCGCGAGCGGCTCTTGCCGGCGACCCGAAGGCCGAGGATACGCTCCGTCTCTTCGTGACGCTGCTCGGCCGCTACGCCGGGGACGTTGCCCTCATGTTCCTGCCGCGCGGCGGGGTGTTCATTGCAGGCGGCATTGCGCCGAAGATCGCGCCCTT
>CAXNGA010000107.1:0-6366 GCA_964201375.1 Kaistiaceae bacterium | reverse complement strand
CGTTCGGTCGTCGATCTCCAGGCCGCCATCAATCGCTTCGTCGAGGAAACCAACAAGATGCCCAGGCCCTTCACCTGGACCGCCGATCCCGACAGAATCATCGCCGCCGTCAGGCGAGGGCACCAAGTGTTAGATTCCATCCACTAGCTTTCCCGGACGGCCGGTCCATCACGGTTGGCCGGCGCCACGAGGGCCGGCTACTTCTCCGCGATACGCACTCCGAGCTTTCCTGCCGTGTCGAGCGTGAATTGCCACGCGACGCGGCCTGACCGCGCGCCGCGGGTGGTGGCCCATTCGAGGGCGGACCGCACGAGTTCCTCGTCGGCGATCGCCAGCCCGAAATCCGCCGCGTAGGCGCGGACCATGGCGAGGTAGTCTTCCTGTGAGGCGGAGTGAAAGCCGAGCCACAGGCCGAACCGGTCCGAGAGCGAGACCTTCTCCTCGACCGCCTCGCCCGGACTGATCGCCGTCGAGCGCTCGTTCTCGACCATGTCGCGGGGCAGGAGATGGCGGCGGTTCGACGTGGCGTAGAAGACGACGTTGTCCGGCCGGCCATCGATGCCGCCGTCGAGGACCGCCTTCAGCGACTTGTTGGATGCATCGCCGGCGTCGAACGACAGATCGTCGCAGAACAGGACGAAGCGGTGGGGCGCTACGCGGACGATCTCCATGAGCTCGGGCAGTGTCGCTATGTCCTCGCGGTGGATTTCGACCAGTCTCAGTGCGGTCGGGGTCGACGCGTTGACCGCCGCGTGGGCTGCCTTGACGAGCGAACTCTTGCCCATTCCGCGGGCACCCCAGAGAAGCACATTGTTGGCGGGGAGGCCCGCGGCAAACCTCGTCGTGTTCTCGACGAGTATGTCGCGGACGCGGTCTATTCCCTTGAGAAGGCGAAGGTCGATCCGGCTCACCGAGGAGACCGGACGGAGGCGAAGCCGGCGCGGCTCCCAGAGGAAGGCGTCGGCGGCGTTGAAGTCGGGGGCGGCGGCGGCCGGCGGCGACAGCCGCTCCAGCGCGGCCGCGATCCGTTCGAGTCGCTCGCCGAGCGCGGTTGGGTCGTTCATTTCGGCATGATCGCGTGGCGTGAACCGGCAGGGAAGTGGTTGCGACGACACAGCCGCACGGCATCGTGCGAATGCTGCTTGCAGCCCCAAAACCACGAGCCTATTTGCGTTGCCTCATCGGGACCGCGTCGATATAGTCCGCGCCGCTTACCCGGCAGCGTGGGCGGGCCGCACGGCGCGCCGGGAAGCAACCCTTCCGTAAATTGACGGACGACCAAGGAGCCGCCTTAATGTGGGTCACGCAAGCATTCGCCCAGGAAGCAGCCGGTACCGCGACCGGGACGGCTTCCAGCGGCTCGGCGATGCTGCTTCAGCTCGTCCCGTTCCTCTTCATCTTCGTGATCATGTACTTCCTGCTGATCCGCCCGCAGCGGACCAAGATGCGGCAGCATCAGGAAATGATCAAAGCCGTCCGTCGTGGTGATACGATCGTGACGAATGGTGGTCTGGTCGGCAAGATAACCAAGGTCGTCGACGAGGCCGAGATCGAGCTCCAGATCGCCGAGAACACCAAGATTCGTGTCCTCCGGGCCGCGATCGCGGAAGTTCGTGCCAAGGGCGAGCCGGTCAAGGAAGACGCATAGGCCAGACCGGCCGCCGACGCCCTCAAACGGGATCGCCCGATGCTCCAGTTCTCCCGCCTCGCGATGATCTCGATCATCGGCGTGATCGTTGCCGCGGCCGTAGTGATGGTGCCGAACCTGTTCTCCGAGGAGACCGTCGAAGGATGGCCCTCGTGGATGCCGAAGCAGCAGATCGTGCTGGGGCTGGATCTGCAGGGTGGCGTCTATCTCCTCTATGAGATCGACCGCGAGGAGTATGTCACCACCCAGTTGCAGGAACTCGCGACCGAGGCCCGTTCGGTTCTCGCCGAGGCGCCCCGCGTCAACTACGAGGCGTTCAGTTCGCGCGCAGCAGTCGTGCAGACGCAGACTGTGCAGTTCCGGCTGACCGATGCGACCCAGCTCGAGACCGCGCGTCAGCGGCTCGATCCGCTTCGCAATCAGCTCGGTACCTCGGTCATGGTCGGAGCGGCCGGCAACTACGAGTTCGACCTTTCGATCGGAGCCGACGGCCTCGTCCGCTTCACCTATTCGGAAGCCGGCCTCGAGCAGCGCGTCAACGAGATCGCGCAGCAGTCGATCGAGGTCATCGATCGGCGCATCAATGCTCTGGGCACCGTCGAGCCCAGCATCCAGCGGCAGGGGGTCGACCGCATCCTGGTTGAAGCGCCGGGTCTCGAGGACCCGCAGCGCCTGCAGGAACTGATCGGCCAGACCGCCGAGATGACGTTCCATCTCGTCGACCGTTCGACCCCGACGGTTGCGCTGGGCACCATCGCGCCGGAAGGCAAGATCGTCGTGCCGAGCGCCGAGCAGGCGGGCCTTGCCTATCTCCTCGATTCGAACGCTCTCATCCGAGGCGACCAGATCACCCGTGCCCAGGCAACGCTGGATCAGGTCAACGGGACGTGGGTAGTGGCCTTTGGCCTCAACACTTCCGGCGCCCGAACCTTCGGTGAGGTGACCTCTGCCAACATCAATTACCCGTTCGCCATCGTCCTTGACGACCAGGTGATTTCCGCCCCGACCATCCAGAGCGCGATCCTTGGCGGCAGCGGCCAGATTACCGGCAACTTCACCGCACAGACCGCTAACGACCTTGCGATCCTCCTTAGGGCGGGCGCGCTCCCGGCCAAGCTGACGGTCATAGAGCAGCGCACCGTGAGCGCGAGCCTTGGCGAGGATTCGATCCGGGCCGGCGCGATCGCGACCATCGTCGCGCTGGTCTGGATCGCCGGGTTCATGATTGTCTGTTACGGCCTACTCGGCGCCTTCTCGGTGGTGGCGCTGATTGCGCAGAACATCCTGATGCTGGGTATTCTCAGCCTGCTTGGCGCGACGCTTACTCTGCCGGGCATCGCGGGCATCGTGCTGACGATGGCGATGGCGGTCGACGCGAACGTTCTCATCTACGAGCGAATGCGCGAGGAGGCGCGGGCGGGACGACCGGTCATCGTTGCACTCGACCAGGGCTTCCGCCGCGCGCTCGCAACGATCGTCGATTCGCATCTCACCGCGCTCATCGCCGCGCTCGCACTGTTCTGGCTCGGCTCGGGGCCGATCCGCGGCTTTGCCGTGACGCTCGGCATCGGCATCCTGTCGACGCTGTTCACGGCTTACCTCGTGACGCGTCTCATCGTGGCGATCTGGTATCGGGCACGCCGGCCCAAAGCCATTCCGCTTTAGGAGGACGACCCCGTGAAGCCGCTTCGCCTCGTCCCGGACGATACCAACCTGCCCTTCATGAAATGGGTGAAGTACCGGACCCCGGTCTCGCTCTTCCTGATCGTCGTCTCGTTCGTCCTGTTCTTCACCGTCGGCGTGAATGTCGGCATCGACTTCATCGGCGGCACGGCAATCGAGGTGCAGTCGCGCAGCGAGACGGCCGATGTCGGCCGAATCCGCGCCGATCTGTCCACGCTCGAGCTGGGTGAGGTCCAGGTGCAGACGATCGACGACGCTCGCACCGTGCTCATCCGCATCGCAACGCAGCCCGGTGGCGAGGAGGCGCAGCAGCGTGCAATCGATCTTGTCCGGGCGACCTTGTCGGAGGACGAATACCTCTACCGAAGCACGTCGGTGGTGGGTCCCCGTGTCTCCAGCGAACTCGCCACAACGGGCACGCTTGCGATCATCTTCACCATCATCGGGATCATGGCCTACATCTGGCTGCGCTTCGAATGGCAGTTCGCCATCGGCGCCGTCGCAACGCTCGTCCACGATGCGATCCTGATGGTGGGCTTCTTCGCCGCGACGCAGATCGACTTCAATCTGACCTCGATCGCCGCGATACTTACCGTCATCGGCTACTCGCTCAACGATACCGTCGTCATTTTCGACCGCATCCGTGAAGTGCTGCGAAAATTCAAGCAGATGCCGATTCGCGACGTGATCAACCTCGCCACCAATCAGACGCTGGCGCGGACGATCATGACGTCGCTGACGCTGCTCCTCTCTCTCGGCGCACTTTACTTCTTCGGCGGCCAGGTCATCCGCTCCTTCACGGCTTCGATGATCTGGGGCGTGTTCATTGCAACCGCGTCGTCGATCTTCATCGGCGGCCCGCTGCTCGTCTATTTCAACCTGCGCCCCGCCCCGACTACCCCCGGGCCGAAGGACGACGAGAAGCTTCCTGTTCCCCAGTCCTGACGTGTCGGCTCCGCGCGGCATTGTCATCCGGCAGCAGCACTATCCCGGCCGTGCGCCGATCGAGGCGTATGGCAATGGAGGCTTCCGCTTTGCCGGCATGTCGCATCGCGGCTCGATCCTGTGCCTGCCGAGCGGCATTCACGGCTGGGGCGCGACCGCCGCCGCTGAACTCGACGCTGCCGCGTTCGAGAGGCTGCTGGCCGAGACCGAACGGATCGACATCCTCCTGGTTGGCATGGGGAAGGGGCCGGCCCCCGTTCCTGCCGCGCTCCGGGCGGTATTCCGCGAACGCGGGATGTCCTCCGACGGAATGTCGACCGGCGCCGCGGTGCGGACCTTCAACGTCCTTCTCGCCGAGAATCGCGCGGTCGCAGCCGCACTGATTGCCGTGGACTGAGCCGCCGGATTCCGGCATCCGATGGCGATGGACGCCTACGACGCAGCCCAGAGGACCGTCCGCGATCGTGATCGCGACCGATTCCTCGCCGACCTCTTCGCGCCCGCGGCATCGCGAAGGCATCTGTTCGCACTGCACGCCTTCAACGCCGAGATCGTCCGCATCCCGAACGTCGTGAGCGACCCGACGCTCGGCGAGATCCGGCAGGAATGGTGGCGCGAGGCGCTGCAGGGGCGGGGCGGGGAGGGCAACCCGGTGGCCGAGGCCATCGGCGCGACCATTGCCGCGTACGCGCTGCCGGTGCCGGCGTTCCTGGCGCTGATCGATGCACGGACCTTCGACCTCTACAACGACCCGATGCCGACCCTTCGCGATTTCGAGGGCTACGCCGGTGAAACGACCTCGTCGCTGTTCCAGCTTGCGTCGCTGATCCTCAACGGCGGGGCGGATCCGGGGTCGGCGGACGCTGCGGGCCATGCGGGCGTGGCGATGGCGCTGACGGCAGCAGTTCGGCGGTTGCCGTTCGATGCCGGCAGGCGGCGGGTGTTCCTGCCGAGGGATCGCCTGGCGGCGCATGGCGTCGACCTCGAGGACCTGTTTGCCTGGAAGCCGTCGCCGGGGCTGAAAGCCGCGGTAGCCGAGTTCCGGGGCCTCGCGCGAGACCATCTCGCCAAGGCGCACGCAGGAATGGCGCGCCTTCCGGCGGCGCTTGCGCCCGCCTTCCTGTCGCTGACCCTGGTCGAAGGCGACCTTGCCGCGCTCGACCGGATCGACAATCCGCTCGTTCCGCAGCCCGAGCCACCGCAGTGGCGGCGGCAATGGGCGCTGTGGCGGGCCGCGCGGCGGTGGCCTCGCTAGGGAGCCAGCGCCCTACTCGGCGGCTTCGCTCGCACGATTGCCGAGCCAGCGGTCGAAGTCCCGCAGCGCCCGCGCCGACAATGCCCGCCTGCGCGCGAGACCGCGCTCCGCGTGCTTCAGTTTCGCTACAGACGTTTCGTCGATCGGCGGGAAGAGGCCGAAATTGACGTTCATCGGCTGGAACGAGCGCTTCCCCGGTTCGTCAGCCGAGATGTGGCCGCCGGTAATGTGGCCGAGGAGCGCGCCGAAGGCGGTGGTCGCCGGCGGTGCTTCGAGCGCGAAGCCCAGCCGCTCCGCGGCGGCGAAGCGGCCGGCCAAAAGGCCGACGGACGCCGATTCGACATAGCCCTCGCAGCCGGTGATCTGGCCGGCGAAGCGGAGGCGCGGCATCGCCTTCAGCCGCAGCGTGCCGTCGAGGAGCTTCGGCGAATTGAGGAAGGTGTTGCGATGGAGGCCGCCGAGCCGGGCAAACTCGGCGTTCTCGAGGCCGGGGATCATCCGGAAGATCCGCACCTGTTCGGCGTATTTGAGCTTCGTCTGGAAGCCCACCATGTTCCACAGCGTGCCGAGCGCGTTGTCCTGGCGGAGCTGGACGATGGCGTAGGACTTCACGTCGGGACTGCGCGGATTGGTGAGGCCGACGGGCTTCATCGGTCCGTGGCGCAGCGTCTCGCGGCCGCGTTCGGCCATCACCTCGATCGGCAGGCAGCCGTCGAAATAGGGCGTCCCCTCCCATTCGTGGAAGGCGGTCTTGTCGCCCGCGAGCACAGCGTCAACGAAGGCGCCGTACTGCGCCCTGTCCATCGGGCAGTTGAGGTAGTCGGCGCCCGTGCCG
>CAXNGA010000106.1:0-6373 GCA_964201375.1 Kaistiaceae bacterium | reverse complement strand
AGTTCCGCCTCCTCGAGTATCTGATGCGGAACGCGGAAAAGGTCGTCACGCGGACCATGCTTCTCGAGCAGGTATGGGACTACCATTTCGACCCGCAGACCAACGTCATCGACGTCCACGTCTCGCGGCTCAGGGCCAAGATCGACAAGGGGTTCTCGCCACCGCTCCTCCATACGGTGCGCGGCGCGGGATACATGATCCGTGGCCCACGGCGGTAGGATATTCTCGACGACGGCATTCAAGCTTTCGGCGATCTACCTCGCCGTCTTCACCGTGTTCGCGCTGGTCTTCGTCCTGTCGATCAACTACGCCGCGAACCGGCTGTTCAACCAGCAGATATCGACGACCATCGGGGCCGAGTTCGCCGACCTCTCCGTGGCCTGGAACGGCGGCGGCGTGGTGGCGCTCATCGAAGCCATCCAGGGCCGCAGCAACCGTCCCGGGGCGAGCCTCTACCTGCTTTCCGACAGCCAGGGCGGCATCATCGCCGGCAACGTGAACGCGGTTGCCACCGAGCTCCTCGCCCGGGCCGTTCGGTCGCCGGCGGTTGTCTCCTACACCGGCGCCGACGGAGAACAGCGCGTGGCGATGGTCCAGGTCGTCCGGCTGTCCGGCGGGCTGTTCCTTCTTGTCGGCCGGGACATGTCCGAGCGCGAGCGCTTCGCGGACATCACGCGTCTTGCCCTTGTCGTCGCGGGCGTGCTCCTGCTGGGCCTCGGCCTCGTTTCTTGGTTCTTCGTCAGCCGGCGCGTCCTCCGGCGCATCGACTCGATTTCCGCCACGACACGCCGGATCATGGCCGGCGACCTGACCGGACGGCTCGAGGTTGCAGGCACCAGGGACGAGTTCGATCGCCTCGCCGACAGCCTCAATGCGATGCTGGAGCGGCTGGAGGCATTGATGCGTGGGCTCAAGGAGGTGTCGGACAACATCGCGCACGACCTCAAGACGCCGCTGAGCCGGATGCGGAACCGCCTCGATGCAGCGCTGGCGGCCGACGACAGCGCAGGCGGCCGCGAGGCGATGGCAGCCGCCATCGAGGACGCCGACCAGCTGATCGAGACCTTCAACGCGCTCCTGACGATCGCCCGCATCGAAGCCGGCTCGACCGACGAGCACACGGAGGAGGTCGATGCCGCCGCGATGGTGCGCGACGTCGTCGATCTGTACGAGCCGGTGGCGGACGAGGCGGGGGCCGAGATCGTCGTCGATGCGGCGGGGGCACAACCTTTCCGGGGCAATCGCGAGCTCCTCTCGCAGGCGGTCGCGAACCTCATCGACAACGCCATCAAACACGGAAGACCAACGGATGCCGCTGTCCGGCCGGCCATCCGCATCTCGATCCGCCGGGACGGCAACGACCTCCTGATCGGCGTTGCCGACAACGGGTCGGGTATTCCGGAGGAGGAGAGAGGCCGCGTCCAGGAGCGCTTCGTGCGCCTCGAAAAGAGCCGCTCCACGGCCGGCACCGGCCTTGGCCTCAGCCTTGTCGCCGCCCTTGCGAAGCTGCATCGGGGCCGGCTTGAGCTGACGGACGCCAGGCCGGGGCTGCTTGCCACCATTCGCCTTCCGGTCGCCGTGACATGAGCCCGGGCAAGGCGAACCAGGCCGCGCTGTCCGGACGCCTGGGCGCCTCGTTGCCGGTCGCCACCCGGGCAGCGGTCGCCGCGCAACTCGCCTCGATCGTCGCCGCCGCGCCGCCGGATGTCGCCAGCGCCGTGAAGGCGGCAGTCTCTGACCCGCGCGTTGGAAACCTCGTCGGCGGCGCGATGGCCGAGTCACCCTTCCTTCGCGGCGTTCTGCTCGACGATCCCGCTCGCCTGCTTCGTCTCATCGGCGCGGACCCCGATTGCATGCTGGACCGCCTGATCGCGACCACAGCCGGAGCGTGGCGCGGCGCGGACGAGCATGGCCTGATGACCACGCTCCGGACGCTCCGCACCGAGTTCGCGCTTCTCGCGGCGCTTGCCGATCTCGGTGAGGCCTGGACCGTCGACCGCATGATGGAGGCGCTCACGGCCTTCGCCGATGCTGCGCTCGGCGCCGCGACTGCCTGGCTCCTCCGGCACGAGCACGATTCCGGCACGCTCGTCCTCCCCGACCCGGAGGACCCCGGCCGGGGCTCAGGCTGGGTCATCCTGGCAATGGGCAAGCACGGCGCCGGTGAGCTGAACTATTCGAGCGACATCGATCTCATCGTGCTGTTCGACCCGGCGGCTGCAAACCTCGCCGCGACGACCGAGCCGGGTCGCCTCTATGTCCGCATGACGCGCCGGCTGGTTCACGTCCTCCAGGAGCGGACGGCCGACGGCTACGTCTTCCGCGTCGATCTCCGCCTGCGGCCCGATCCCGGTTCGACGGCGGTGGCGATCGCGACCGAGGCGGCGCTGCTCTATTACGAGAGCCAGGGCCAGAACTGGGAGCGCGCCGCGCTGATCAAGGCGCGGGCGGTGGCAGGAGACATATCGGCGGGCGAGCAATTCCTCGCGCTCCTGACGCCATTCCTCTGGAGGAAATACCTCGACTACGCGGCCATCGCCGACATCCACTCGATCAAGCGCCAGATCCACGATTTCCGCGGTCACGAGACTATCGCGGTCGCCGGCCACAATCTGAAACTCGGCCGCGGCGGCATCCGCGAGATCGAGTTCTTCGTCCAGACGCAGCAGCTGATCTTCGGCGGCCGCAGCCTGGAGCTTCGCGGCAGGCGCACGCTCGACATGCTTGACCGCCTCGCCGCGGAAAGCTGGATCGCACCGGAGGCCGCCACGGAGATGGCGGAGGCATACCGCTTCCTCCGCCGGCTCGAGCACCGCATCCAGATGGTCGCGGACGAGCAGACCCACACGCTGCCGTCCGAGCCCGCGCCGCTCGCGGGTCTTGCCCGGCTGTCGGGCTGGCGCCGCGTGGCGGATCTCGAGAAGGCGCTCGTGCCGCGGCTCGAGACCGTGCAGCGCCACTATTCGCGCCTCTTCGAAAACGCGCCGACCCTCTCGACCGCCACCGGCAGCCTCGTCTTCACCGGCAATGACGAGGACCCCGAGACCGTCTCGACGCTCGGCCGGCTCGGCTTCGCCGATCCCGCAGCCGTCAGCCGGACGATCCGCGGCTGGCACCACGGCCGCTACGCCGCGATGCGCTCCGCGAGCGCCCGCGAGCGGCTGACGGAGATCACGCCGGCGCTCCTCGACGCGCTCGCCCGCACCGACAATGCCGACACTGCGTTCCTCGCCTTCGACCGTTTCCTCTCGCACCTCCCGGCCGGGCTGCAGCTCTTCGCGCTCCTCGCCTCGAACCCGCGCCTTCTCGACCTCCTTGCGCGTATCCTCGGCACCGCACCGCGCCTCGCCGAGATCGTGACGCGGCGGCCGCATGTCCTCGACGGCGTGCTCACGCCCGCCTTCTTCGGCAGTCTGCCCGAGCGGAAGTCGCTCGCGCCGCGCCTCGACGAGACCCTGGTCCAGGCGGTCTCCTACGAGGATGCCCTCAACCGCGCGCGCATCTTCGGGCAGGAGCAGGCCTTCCTCATCGGCGTCCGCATCCTCGCCGGCACGATCGACGCGCCGCGCGCCGGCCGCGCCTATACGGAACTCGCCGAGCTCCTCGTGGGGGCCTCGCTCCGCCTCGCCGCAGGGCAGCTCGAAATGGCGCATGGCCCGATGCCGGGCGGCAGGATAGCGCTCGTCGCCATGGGGCGGCTCGGCGGACGCGAGATGACCGCCTCGTCGGACCTCGACCTCATCATCCTCTACGAGGTGCCGCCGGGCACTGCCGGCTCCACCGGCGCGCGCCCCCTCTCACCGCCGCAGTACTACACACGGCTGACGCAGCGCCTCGTGGCAGCGATCTCGGCACCAACCTCGGAGGGCCGCCTCTACGACGTGGATTTCCGCCTCCGCCCCTCCGGCAATTCGGGCCCGCTCGCCACCAGCCTCGACGCCTTCGACGCCTACCAGGCGAAGGACGCCTGGACCTGGGAGCACATGGCGCTCACCCGCGCCCGCGCTGTGGCGGGCGACGCTGCGCTCATGCGCAAGGCGACGAAAGCGATCGAGGCCGCGCTTGGCCGGCCCCGCGACCCGGCCAGGGTCATCGCCGACGTGCTCGAGATGCGTGGTCTCGTCGAGGCCGAGAAGGGCGGCGGGGTCTGGGACCTCAAACAGGCGCCCGGCGGCATGGTCGACGTCGAGTTCCTCGCCCAGTCGCTCGAACTGCGGCACGCGCACGAACACCCGTCGATCGTCGCCGGCGAGACCGAGGCCGTCCTTCGCGCCTGCGCCGCCAAAGGCCTGCTGGCGCGCGGCGACGCGGAAATCCTTCTGCCGGCAACCCGTCTCTACCAGAACCTCAACCAGGTTCTCCGGCTCTGCATCGATGGCACGTTGAAGCCCGAGGATGCGCCGGGCGGCCTCCGGGAGTTCCTCGCCGTCACCGGCGAGATGCCCGACTTCGCGCGGCTGGAAGCGCACCTCGTTGCGACCGAAGCGGCCGTCCGCGCCACGTTCGAGCGCCTGCTCGGGAAAGTGAAGTCTGCCGGGCGTTGAGCCGGTCGACCATGGCGTCGATGGCCCCCCGGAGCGGATGACCGAGCCTACGCCGGCTCCACCACTTCCTGCCTCGGCTGCTGCACCGGCAGGCGCACGGACACAACGGTGCCCTTGCCCTCGCGCGAGCGGATCTGCAGCGAGCCGCCGTGCAGCTCGGCGAGCGAACGGGTGATCGCGAGGCCGAGTCCTGAGCCCTTGTGGCTCTTCGTGAACTGGTTCTGCACCTGCTCGAACGGCGTGCCGAGCTTGCCGATCGCGCTCTTGGGGATGCCGATGCCGGTATCCTCGATCGAGATGCGCAGGGTGTCCTCGCCGATCCGCCGGGCGCGGACGGTGATGCAGCCGCCGTCCGGCGTGAACTTCACCGCGTTCGACAGGAGGTTGAGGAGGATCTGCTTGATCGAGCGGCGATCGCCGTCGAGACGGAGGCCGGCTTCGATTTCGGCCTTGACGTCGAGGTTCTGGAGATTGGCCTGGCCCGAGACGACCCGGATCGATTCCTCGACGAGTTTGTCGAGCGCGAGCGTTTCGACGGCAAGCGGCACGCGGCCCGCCTCGATCCGCGACATGTCGAGGATGTCGTTGATGACCCCGAGGAGGTAGGCGCCGCTCTCGTGGATGTCCCTGCAGTACTCGCCATACTTCTCCGAACCGAGCGGCCCAAAGAGGCCGGACTGCATGATCTCGGAGAAGCCGATGATGGCGTTGAGCGGCGTCCGGAGCTCGTGGCTGATGTTGGCCAGGAACTCGGACTTCACGTTGCTCGCCTTGAGGGCGTTTTCCTTCTCCTCGGCGAGATTGTCGGCGAGCTCGACCACCTGCTGTGCCTGCTGCTCGAGCCACTGGCGCGACTGACGAAGGTCGGCGATCGTTGCCATGTGAAGGCGCTGGCCCTCGACCAGACGTTCCTCGTGGCGCTTGAGCTGGGTTATGTCGGTGCCGACCGAGACGAACCCGCCATCCTTGGTAGCGCGCTCGTTCACCTGGAGCCAGCGGCCGTCCTCGAGGAGCGCCTCGAACGACTGCGAGCCCTTCTCCGGGCGATCGTCGGCCGGGATCTGCGCCCGCACCACCGGTTTCCGGCCGGCGTGCATGACCTCGTCATAGGCCGTGCCGCGCTGCACCGCCGCGTCGGGAAGGCCGTAGAGCTGCTGGTACTTCGAGTTGCACATCACGAGCTTGTTCTCGGAATCCCAGAGAACGAAGGCCTCGCTGATCGTCTCGATCGCATCGCGGAGGCGGATGTCGGCGGTCTTGTTGCGCTCCGCCTGGCGGATCAGTTCGGTGGTGTCGACCGCGATGCCGATGAGGTGCGGTTCGCCGGTGTCGCCCGACAGCTCGGCGCGGGCGCGCAGCCAGACCCAGCGGCCGTCGGCGTGGCGCATGCGGAACATGCGGTCAACGCTCGTGGTGCCCGTGTCGTAGAGGTGCTCGGCCAGGGACATGAGGTCCCCGTCCTCGGGGTGGACGAGGCGGTTCGCTTCCCCGAAGCCGAGCAGCTCGTCCTTCGGTGTCATGCCGAGGATTTCGAACATCGATTTCGACCAGAACATGCGGCCGCTGGCGAGATCCCAGTCCCACAGGCCGCAGCGGCCGCGGGCGAGCGCGGTGTCGAGGCGGAAATTGGTCTCGCCGTAGATGCGGTCGGCTTCGTTGGCGCGCGTGGCCTGCGCGAAATAGCCGTACAGAATGATGAGGAGGATGACGCTCGTGCCGACGAAGATCGACACGTTGAGCGAGACCTCGCCGCGCCACTCCTGGACGATCGCGTCGAGGGGCGCGATGACCATGACCGTGCCGAGGCGGCCGGACAGCGTCCGCGCCGA
>CAXNGA010000105.1:0-6416 GCA_964201375.1 Kaistiaceae bacterium | reverse complement strand
CCGTGATCCTCACCGGCATCCGGATCGTGCTCGTCCAGAATCTCGGCCTTGCCACCATCGCCGCGCTGATCGGCGGCGGGGGGTTCGGCGTGTTCGTCTTCCAGGGCATCGGCCAGACCGCTATCGACCTCGTCCTCCTCGGCGCGCTGCCAACGGTGGCGCTCGCCTTCACCGCCGCAATCGTGCTCGATGCCGCGGTCGAGGCCAGCCGCGGGAGGTGGGCATGATCGAGATCCGCCACGCCACCAAGCGCTTCGGCGCCGCCATCGCGGTCGACGACGTGACCCTGACCGTGCCGAAAGGATCGATCACGGTGCTCGTCGGGACATCCGGATCGGGCAAGACGACGCTGCTGAGGATGATCAACCGCCTGATCGAGCCGACCTCCGGGGAAATCCTGGTCGATGGCGTCGATACGCAGACGCTGAAGCCCTACGAGCTCCGCCGCAGGATCGGCTACGCGATCCAGGGCGATGGCCTGTTCCCGCACCGCACGGTGGCCGGCAACATTGGCACGGTGCCGGCGCTCCTCGGCTGGGACAGGGCGCGCATCCGCGCCCGCGTCTCGGAACTGATGGAGCTGTTCCAGCTCGACCCCGCGACCTTCGCCAGGCGCATGCCGCACGAACTGTCCGGCGGCCAGCGCCAGCGGGTCGGCGTCGCGCGGGCGCTCGCGGCGGGACCGGACCTCCTCCTGATGGACGAGCCGTTCGGCGCGCTCGACCCGATCATACGCGCCAAGGCGCAGGATGACCTCGTCGCGATCCAGAAACGGCTCGGCACGACCATCGTGCTGGTCACGCACGACATGAACGAGGCGATCCGGCTCGGCGACTTCATCGCCGTGATGGACGGGGCACGGCTACTGCAGTTCGCCAGACCGGCGGAGATCCTCGTCCGGCCGGCGACGCCGTTCGTGGAGGAACTCATCGGCACCGGCGACCGGCCGTTCCGGCTGCTGTCGCTCGCCGTCGTCGCCGACATCGTCGAGCCCGGGACTGCGGACGGGCCGGTGATCGCCGACACGGCAACGCAGTACGATGCTCTGGCCACGCTCGCCTGGAGCGGGCGCAGCGCGGCGCCGGTCACGGCCAGGGACGGCGCCGTCCTCGGCATCATCACGGTGTCCGGACTCCTCCGCCACGCCGCGAGGCCGAAATGAGCCCCGCCGGGATCGTGTTCCGCCTTCTGGTGCTCGTTTTCATCGTAGCGTTCCTGACGGAGCCGCAGTGGTTCGAGCCCCTCCTCGAGCCGCTGACGCAGGACGGCGCGCCGGCGATCTACGTCCAGGGCGACGTCCTCGAGCTCACTCTGAACCACCTTGCCATCGTCGGCATGGCAACGGGCGCGGCAACGATCATCGCGGTGGGCCTGGCCATCCTCGTCACGCGCCCGGCCGGCGCAGAATTCCTGCCGCTGTCGCGCAGCATCGTGAACATCGGCCAGGCTTTCCCGCCCGTCGCGGTCCTCGCGATCGCCGTCCCGCTCGTCGGCTTCGGCGACAGGCCGGCGCTGATCGCCCTCTTCCTCTACGGCCTCCTGCCGATCTTCGAGAACGCGCTCGTCGGCCTCACCACCATCCCGCCCGCTGTGTCGGAGGCCGCGCGCGGCATGGGCATGAGACCGAGGCAGATTCTGGTCCGGGTGGAACTGCCGCTCGCCCTGCCGGTGATGCTCGCGGGCATCCGGGTCTCGGCCGTGATCGCGCTTTCGACCGCCGCGATCGGCTCGACGGTGGCGGCCAAAACCCTCGGAGAAGTCATCATCGCGGGACTGCTGTCCAACAACACCGCCTTCGTCGTGCAGGGCGCCCTCCTCGTCGCGGGCCTCGCCGTGCTGATCGACGGCGCGTTCGTCGCCGTGGAGCGCCTTGCCGCCCGGCGGATCGGCAGGCTCAGGCCGCGGACCGCATGAGCAGACCGCAGTCGCGCATGCGCTGCGCTGCAGATTCGTCCGGAGGGCGGCCTAAAGCTTCCGCAGCAGGAACGCCTTCGGCAGCTTCGCGCTCGGCCGCACGGCGATGACGAACACGCCCAGCAGCGCGAGGATGCCGCCGGCGATCATCAGCGGGGTCACGCCGTCGCCCATGAGCACCACGCCGAGCGAGACGGTGAAGATCGGCGTCATCAGCGTCAGCGGCGCCACGAGGTTGGCCTCGTATTTCTGCAGCATGCGGAAATAGATCGTGTGCGCGCCGACCGACACCACGAGCCCCGAAAAGGCAAGGATGCCGAGCGCCTGCCAGCCATAGTCGCCGCCGGGAATGGCGTTCCATTCGAGCCCGGCCGAAAGCGGGAGGAGGATGAACGTGCCGGTGAGGCCCGACCACGCCTGCAGGCGCAGGGGGTTCGCCTCCGGAAGCTGCTTCAGGAGGATCGCGCCGACACTCCCGATCAGGCAGGAGAGGACGATCCAGAGGACGCCGGACGTCAGCACCAGCCCCGTCGGGGACCACAGCGCCAGCACGACGCCGACGAAGGCGAGCGTGATCCCCGTGCCGCGGCGCCAGTGGATGCGCTCGCCGAGCCAGAAGATGCCGAGGATGGCGGTGAGCGGGGCGGAGAGGAGGCTGATGATGCCGGCGGTGGACGGATCGGTGGTTTCGAGGCCGATGAACATCAGCGCGAAGCCGCCACTGCCGAGCATGAAGACCGCAACGACCAGCCGGCCGACGGGCCGCGGCGCCGGCAGGATCCACGGCAGCAGCGCCGCCATGACGAGCGCCGATCGGGCGACGGCGTAGAGAAGCGGCGGCACGCCGAGGTCATCGACGACGTACTTGCTCGCCACGACGTTGAGCGCCCAGACGAAGCAGACGCCGACGAAGACGAGGAAGTCCCGCGGATGCATGTGAACGTGCATTGCGGCTCTCTATCAGAGTCTTCGAGCCGTCGAAGCGTCGCAACGCAACCCCGCCATGTCCGGGCGCAGGTATCCGGGCCGCTCGACGGCGGACCTCCGCTATGGGACAAGCCGCGAATTCGCCATGCCCCGCTACCGCATCACCATCGAATATGACGGCACCGGCTTCTTCGGCTGGCAGCGCCAGGCCGGCCAGGCATCCGTGCAGGGCGCCATCGAGACGGCGCTGCTGGCGTTGACGCAGGAACCCGTCGCGATACGCGGCGCCGGAAGAACGGATGCCGGCGTCCACGCCCTCGGGCAGGTGGCGCATTTCGACCTCGCTCGGCCGCAGACCGCCCGGACGATCCGTGACGGCCTCAACGCCCATCTGCGGCCGCACCGGATCGCCGTGCTGGCGGCGGAGGAAGCGGCGGAAAGCTTCGACGCGCGCTTCTCGGCGACTGCGCGGCACTACCTCTACCGCATCCTCGACCGGCGCCCGCCGCCCGCCCTGGTCCGCGACCGCGTGTGGCACATGATGCGGCCGCTCGACGTGGCGGCGATGGCATCGGGCGCTTCGATGCTCATCGGCAACCACGACTTCACGACCTTCCGGGCGGCGGAGTGCCAGGCGAAATCGCCCGTGAAGACGCTCGACCGGCTCGACGTGTCACGGCGCGGCGAGGAGATCCATGTCGAGGCGTCGGCGCGATCGTTCCTGCACAGCCAGGTCCGGTCGATGGTCGGCTCGCTGGTGAAGGCGGGCCTGGGCGACTGGCCGCCGGCGCGCATCGGCGCGGCGCTTGCGGCACGCGACCGCCAGGAATGCGGCCCGCTCGCGCCGCCGCACGGGCTCTATCTCGTTTCGGTCGACTACGCTGCGTCAGACGCGGATCACGCCGGAGGTGGCCGCGTCGATGACCCAGCCGAGGACGAGGCTGATTAGGACCACGGCCCCGGCGCGAACGATGCCGACATCGAGTCCCCGCCTCGCGGCAACGAACAGGAACCGCACGACCAGGAACAGGACGGCGAGCGAGAGAATGCCGCCGACCTCGCCGAGATTGCCGCCGGCCGTCGGGAACGGCGAGATCGCCGCATAGGCGATCGCGACCAGGACCGAGCCCCAGTTCCGCGCGATGACGAAGCGCTCATAGGTGGTCGCGATGCCGAGCGGCTTCCGGAGCAGCGCAAGGACCAGCGGCAGCGCCACACAGGCAAGCGCCAGCGCCACGATGCGGCTGAGCCACGCCGTCTGCTCCCCGAGGATCACGCCGCTCGGGATCGCCACCGCGTCGCCCTGCCGAAAGGCGATCTCGACCGCGTAGAACGGCAGCGCGAGGAAGAAGGCGGCGAAGGAGCGGAGGTAGGCCTCGCGGCCGGTGGAAAAGCCCGCGAGCGATTCGGGGCGGTCGAGGAAGAGGAGCCACGCGGCGCGGAGGGAGCGGGACACCTCGGCGAGGAAGGTCACGGGGCGGCCTTCACCGGGACAACGAGGAGCATCGGCGAGGTGCGCATCGCCGCCCCGCTATTCCGTGCCGAAATAGCGGTCGAGGAAGCGGCGGTAGATCTTCGTCAGGGTGTGGAGGTCGGCGACAGGAACCTGCTCGTCGATCTGGTGGATCGTCCGCGAGACGAGCCCGAACTCCACGACGGGGCAATAGTCCTTGATGAACCGCGCATCGGAGGTGCCGCCGCCCGTCGACCGCTCAGGCCGCCTGCCGGTGACCTCCTCGATTGCCGACAGCAGCGGATCGACGAGGGCGCCGGCGTCCGTGAAGAAGGCGGGGCTGTTGAAGCGCTCGAAGGCGATGTCGTAGCCGCCGGGCAGGACGCCGTCGAGAATGGCGCGGATGCGGGCGGTCAGCGTCTGGTAGGTCCAGCGGTCGGTGAAGCGGATGTTGAACTTCGCCGTGCCCGATGCCGGGATGACGTTGAAGGCGCGGTTGCCGACGTCGATCGAGGTGATCTCGAGGTTGGAGCGCTGGAAGCGTTCGCTGCCCTCGTCGAAGCGCTCGGCGACAAGCGCATTCACCAGCGCCACGAGCCGCGGCAGCGGGTTGTCGGCGTTGTGCGGGTGCGCGACGTGGCCCTGCCGCCCGGTGACGGTGATGGTGCCCGAAATGCTCCCGCGCCGGCCGACCTTGATCGCCTCGCCGATCGTCTCGGGATTGGTCGGCTCACCGACGATCGAGGCGTCGAACCGGTGGCCGCGTTCCGCCGCCCACTGCAGCAGCTTGACCGTGCCGTTCACCGCAGGACCTTCCTCGTCGCCGGTGATGAGGAAGGAGATGGTGCCGCGGCGCGGCTTCTCGGCGAGCCAGTCGAGCGCTGCGGCGAGGAAGCAGGCAATGCCGCCCTTCATGTCGGCCGAGCCGCGGCCGAACAGGATGCCGCCGTCGATCGCGCCGGAGAATGGCGGGTGGGTCCAGCGCTCCTCGGGGCCGGTCGGCACCACGTCGGTGTGGCCGGCGAACATGAGATGCGGCCCGCCCGCGCCGGCGAAGGCGAAGAGGTTCTCGACGTCCGGCGTGCCCGGCTCGGAGAACACGGGGCGATCGACCGCGAAGCCGGCGGCGGCCAGCACGCGCTCGAGGTAGGCGAGAGCCCCGCCTTCCGCGGGCGTCACCGACGGGCAGCGGACGAGGTCCTGGAGGATGGCGACGGGATCGTGGGACATTGCGGAGCCGCGGGCTGGAACGAGCGGCGGACGTTTGGCCCCGGCGCAGGGCGGGGTCAAGGCACCGGCACCGGGATGACGACGATCGGGCCGGGCAGAAACGAAACGGGGGGCCGAAAGGCCCCCCGCCGGGAGTTCGTGAAGGCGAAAGCCTAGCGGAGCGTGACGCCGAAACGGACCGAGTTGCCGGCCGGGGCGCCCGAGCCGATCACTCGTGCATGGGTGAACTCGCCGAAGACGTGCAGGCGGTCGGTCGCCGCGAACTCCATGCCGCCGCCAGCCGACCAGTACGGCACCGTCGGGTGGGCGCCCAGGGTGACGCCGATGCCCGCCGTCGCATAGGCGAGAAGCCGCTGGTTGGCGCCGAGGAGGGCACCCGCACGGACGTTCATGTTGGCGTCGAGAACGCCCGAGTAGAGCGGTCCGGACAGCGCGCTGGGGATGCCGGTGCGGACGTTGACGCCGGCGACGAACCGTCCGCCGATCTGGAAGTCATAACCACCGATGACGCCGAAGGTCTTGAGGGTCGGATGGCCCTGTTCTTCGCGGCCGAAGAAGGTAACGGCGCCGAAGGTGCCGAAATAGGCGCCGGTCCAGGTCGGCTGCGGGACGACCGGGGGAACGACGATCGGGGCCGGCATGATGGGCATCATCACGTCGGCGGCGAAGGAGGCGGTCGACATCGCCGAGAGGGCGACGACGCCCGCGGCGAGGGTCTTGACGAGGTTCATGGGTAACTCCTGTGAGCCGACATTCCCCAGATGACCGGGGCCGGCAACGTGAGAATAGGCCGGTTTGGCTCCGCGGGCGAATCCAACTGTTGGAACGACGGCCTCGGGCGACTGACGCCGCTGATTTCGCCGCGGTTCGCCCCTGCGGGACGGTGGTTTGG
>CAXNGA010000104.1:0-6444 GCA_964201375.1 Kaistiaceae bacterium | reverse complement strand
GAGGGCCTCGATCGCATCCGCGCCGTCCACCAGGCCATCCGGGGGGTCGAGGGCACCCGGTCAATGCTATCGCTGTGGAGCCTTGCGAGCTGGCTCGGCGGCGAAACCGACGCCTCGCCGGAGGAAGTGGCGGACCTCCTCGCGCAGCTTCCCGAACAGGCGCGCATGCGCTTCGTCGGCGGGGAGGGGGCGCTCGTCACGGTCAACATCTCCGAGCTGAATACGGTGGAAACGCTAGAGGTTGTGGATCGGATCGAAGCCGCGGCGACGGCCGCCATACCCGATGCGATCATGACCGGGTCGACGGTCGTCGGTGCGCGCGAGGCGACCCGAACGATCGACAACCTCAACTTCAGCCTCGGCATTGCGATCTTCGCCGGGCTCGCCCTCATCGCGATCGCCCTCCGGAGCGTTCCGATCGCGCTCGTGGCGCTGATCCCGAACCTCCTGCCGGACATGGCGACGGGGAGCCTCGTATGGTTCCTCGGCGATGGTCTCCAGCTGACGACGGTCGTGGCCCTGACCATCGCCTTCGGCATCGCGATCGACGACACGATCCACTACATCAACGTCGTCTTCCGCAAACGGCACATCCGCGACGTCCGCGAGCGACTGGCCGAGACGTCGCGGGAAGTGGGTCCGGTCCTCGTTGCCACCACCCTCGTGATCATCGCCGGCGTCGGCATGACGATCACGAGCGGCCTTAGTACGGTCGTGATGTTCGGTGTTATCGTCATCACCGCTCTCGTTATGGCGATGTTCGCGGATCTGGTCTTCCTGCCCGCCATCATGGGCGGCCCAGCCAGGCGGTGGTTTACGCGGGCAGCCCCTCCCATCCAGACCGACGCAGAACCGCCGCAATCGTCCTGATTGCGAAGTGACTGATCGAGTTGGGCGTTTTGGTGTGCCTGCCGCGATGAAACCCAGAAATTGCCGCAATGTCGGCCACTAGCGGACGCAATATGAAGCGTAAGGTTCGCTTCGAGGGAAACGGGGAACGGCGAGAGAAGCACACCGGTACCGGCTTGAACCCCGCGAGGGAGAGAGCGGTCCTGAACGTTGGTCTGGTCGGATTTGCTGCGCCGCTTCCTGGGCCAGCAGTTCGGCCGCAAGGAAACGGGCTCGACACGAGTGACAAGAATCTCGCCACGGCACGCCGCAGCACGCCGAATTGCTGAACCCTACCCAAACCCTCTCGACCTCGCCCGGCCCGAACCCTGTGCTCCTGACACGGCAGTGAGCCTTCGCACGGCGTATGACGCGGCGTGGGAAGCGGCCAACGCCGCGTGGGACGAGCTTCCCGGCGACGAAGCTGTTCCTGCCGATGCAGAGGCGCTGATCTCGGAGCTCGAGAGCATTCTCGCCCGCGAAGATGATGAAGGCACGGCGAGCGGCAACACTGCCATTGCCATCATCGAGTCGGTGCCTCTCGATCTTCCCGATTCCGCGTTGCCTCCGCTTGCGCGTGAGCCGTCACCGCTCGACCCTCCGGTCGAGGACGATGCAGGTGCGTTCTCGAGCCTGCGCCACGTTCCCGAGGCCACCAGGACCAGCCTCGCGATGGTCCTTGATGCCGCGCCCCGTCGGGCCCCGCGGCACCTTCACCGCACGCCGACCAGGGAGTCTGCTCCGGCGCCTGCGGTCGCACGACAGGCGCGGCGGAGACGGCATCCCGTCCTCGGCACGGTCGCCGCAGCGGTGGTTCTCCTCGGCGGTGTCGCCAGTGCGGTCCTGTTCCTCGACGGGAGCGGCACGCCCGCGTCGGAGCAGACCGCCGCTACGAACATCCCCTGGATCCGCGCCCAGACGGGCATACCCAGCTCGTTGCTGGCCCGTCCGGCACCCGCTGCGGACGTCACCGCCGATGCCGCGGCACCGCCGCCGGCCCTGGAGTCTCGCGCCCTGGCGGGTGCAGTCCCCCTGGCGGAAGAGGCCGACGAGCGCGTCCCGCCGACCGAGGCCGTTCCGCCACTCACCACCGACATCCGGGCCGTGACGACACAGACCGTCGTCCCCGATGCAGCGCCAGCGGCCACGCCGGCCGGGCCCGCGGAGGCTGCGCCGACCGGCGTCACCACGGCCACATGGGTGAACCTGCGCGCCGGGGCGGGGGCGGACGAAACCGTCGTCACCGTCGTCGAACCGGGGGCGCAGGTGGAAGTCGTTGCCTGCGGGAACTGGTGCGAGGTCGTCGTGAACGGCCAGCGCGGCTTCATCTACAACGAGTATCTGGCAGGCCTTCGCTAGCCGCCAGTTCGGGATCGGCCTGCGGCGCACATGCTCACGATGGGCGGTGACAACCTGCCATGCCCGTGACATGAGTGAGCCCCGGGAGAGATGACCCGCGGCCGGGTCCTTCCGTCGGCCGCAATCGGAGGAGACCTCATGAAGTTCGTGCTTGCCGCAGTCACCGCGGCGATGCTTGCCATCGGCTCGATCCCTGCTTCGGCCCAGGCCACGCCGCCGCTCGATCCCGAGAACACGCTGTTCCTCGATCTGTTCTGTGGTCGGGTGTCGATCCAGCTGCTTCCCGACATCGCGCCGCTCCACGTCGAGCGCATCAAGACGCTGACCCGCCAGGGCTTCTACAACGGCATCGTCTTCCACCGCGTCATCCCGGGCTTCATGGCCCAGACCGGCGACCCGACCGGCACCGGCCGGGGCGGCTCGCCGCTCCCGAACCTTCCGGCCGAATTCACGCCGACACCGTTCGTCCGCGGCACCGTAGGCATGGCCCGCGCCCAGAACCCGGACTCGGCTAACTCGCAGTTCTTCATCATGTTCGCGGACGGCTCGTTCCTGAACAACAACTACACGGTCTGGGGCCAGGTCGTGGAAGGCATGGAATGCGTCGATCAGATCGCCCGCGGTGAGCCGCCGGCGACTCCCGACCGCATCCTCGCCGCCCAGATCGCGGCCGACATTCCAGCCGGCACGCCGGCACCAACGCCGACCACCCGCTAACCGGGAGCCTTCGAGACATCATGGCCGACGCCAACACCGAGAAGCTCCGCCTCGAGACCACCAAGGGCGTGGTCGTGATCGCCTTCCGTCCCGACCTTGCTCCGGGCCACGTTGCCAGGATCAAGGAACTCGCGGCGGCGGGCTTCTATGACGGGGTGCCGTTCCACCGCGTCATAGAAGGCTTCATGGCCCAGACGGGCGACCCGACGGGCACCGGCACCGGCGGTTCGGGCAAGAAGCTCCGCGCCGAGTTCTCGCGCGAGCCGCATGTGCGCGGGGCCGTCTCGATGGCGCGGGCGCAGGACCAGAACTCCGGCGACAGCCAGTTCTTCATCGTGTTCGCGGACGCCAATTTCCTTGACGGCCAGTACACCGTCTGGGGCAGGGTCGTGGAGGGCATGGAGAACGTCGACAGGATCAAGCGCGGCGAGCCCGTCCGCGATCCCGACAAGATCGTCAAGGCAACGCTCGTCGCCGCCTGAACCAGGGATCGAAGGGCCGCCGGTGAGGCGGCCCTTCTTCGCTCATGCGCGTTGACCTCTTCGACTTCGACCTGCCGGAGGAGCGGATCGCCCTTCGGCCGGCCCGCCCGCGCGATGCCGCGCGCCTGCTCGTGGTGCGCCCTCCGGACGGCCTCCTCGATCGGGTTGTCCGCGACCTGCCGGACCTCCTGCGGCCCGGCGATGTCCTGGTCGTGAACGACACCCGCGTCATCCATGCCGAACTCCAAGGCACTCGCGACCGCAGCGGCAGCTCGGTCACGGTGTCGGTCACCGTGATCCGCCGTACCGGGCCGGGCTCGTGGGATGCCCTCGCGCGTCCGGCGAAGCGGCTCCGGCCCGGCGACCGCATTCGCTTCGGCGAAGGCCGCATGGTCGGGACGCTGGATGCGACCGTGGTCGCGAGCGAAGGCGCGGGCATCGTGGCCCTCGCCTTCGACCTCGCGGGAGCCGCGCTGGATGAGGCGATCGCGGCTGCCGGTCACGTCCCGCTGCCGCCCTACATTGCCGGCAAGCGGCCCGAGGACGCGGCCGACGATGCCGACTACCAGACTCTCTTCGCCCGGGCGGAGGGAGCCGTCGCGGCGCCCACGGCAGGCCTTCACTTCACGCCGGAACTCCTTGTCCGTCTGCGTGATCGCGGCGTCGGCATGGAGACGCTGACGCTCCACGTCGGCCCCGGGACGTTCCTGCCGGTGAAGGCGGACGATACGGCCGAGCACCGCATGCACGCCGAATGGGGCGAGATCACCGAGGCCACCGCCTCGCGCCTCAACGCCGCCCGCGCTGCCGGCGGGCGCATCATCGCCGTCGGGACGACCTCCCTTCGCCTCCTCGAGAGCGCCGCGGAGGAGGGCGGGCTCATCCGGCCTTTCGCCGCGGAGACGGCGATCTTCATCACGCCCGGCTACCGCTTTCGCGCGATCGACGGCCTGATGACGAACTTCCACCTGCCGCGCTCGACGCTGTTCATGCTCGTTTCGGCGTTTGCCGGACGGGAGACGATACTGGCCGCCTATCGCCATGCCATCGCGTCCAGCTACCGCTTCTATTCCTATGGCGACGCGTCTCTCCTGTTCCCCGCGCCGGGAGGCTCACATGAATGAAGCGCCCGCGCCGGACCGCAATGCCAGTTCCGACGCCTTCGGCTTCACCGTTCACGCCACCAATGGGGCCGCGCGCTCCGGCGCCGTGACGACGGCGCGCGGCACGATCCGGACACCCGCCTTCATGCCCGTCGGTACCGCCGGGACCGTGAAGGCGATGTACATGGACCAGGTCCGCGGCCTTGGCGCCGACGTCATCCTCGGCAATGTCTACCATCTGATGCTGCGCCCGGGCGCCGAGCGCGTCGCCCGGCTCGGCGGCCTGCACCGGTTCTCGGGCTGGCCGTGGCCGATCCTGACGGACTCGGGCGGCTTCCAGGTCATGTCGCTGTCGAAACTCAGAAAGGTCACCGAGCGCGGCGTGACCTTCCGCTCGCACGTCGATGGCTCTGCGCACGAACTGACGCCGGAGCGCGCGATGGAGATCCAGGGCCTCCTCGGCTCGGACATCCAGATGCAGCTCGACGAGTGCGTGGCGCTGCCCGCGACTCCCGACGAGGTCGAGCGCGCGATGCAGCTGTCGCTCCGCTGGGCGGAACGGTCGAAGACCGCGTTCGGGACGCAGGCGGGCAGGGCGCTCTTCGGCATCGTTCAGGGCGGCGACCAGCCCAGACTCCGCGAGCAGTCCGCTGCCGCCCTCGAGGCAATGGACCTGAAGGGCTACGCGATAGGCGGCCTTGCCGTCGGTGAGCCGCAGGCGGTGATGCTCGAGATGATCGAGGCCACCAACGCGGTCCTGCCGGGCGGAAAGCCACGCTACCTCATGGGGGTAGGCACTCCCGACGACATCGTGGAGGCTGTGGCACGCGGGATCGACATGTTCGACTGCGTGATGCCGACCCGCGCGGGCCGCCATGGGCTCGCCTACACCCGCTTCGGCAAGGTGAACCTCAAGAATGCGCGCCACGCCGACGACCCGCGGCCGCTCGACCCGGAGTCGTCCTGCGCGGCGGCGCGCGACTATTCGCGGGCCTATCTCCACCACCTGGTGAAGTCCGGCGAGCTTCTTGCGGGCATGCTGCTGACCTGGGTCAACCTTGCCTACTATCAGGACCTGATGGCTGGCCTCCGCGCTTCGATCCGGGACGGACGGTTCGTGGATTTCCGGGACGATGTCCGGTCGGGATGGGAGCGTGGCGATGCAGCACCGGGTTAGGCTTCTGGCGATCGTCGGTGTGGCGTTCGCACTGCCGGCAGGGACCGCACTCGCTCCCGGGCCGGTCTGCTCGGCCGAGTACGAGCGCGTCGCCGGAGGCTACGAGTGGCGCGGCACGATCCTCGCCGATGACGGAAGAATCTACGAGTTCGAGATCGACAGCATCGGGCAGGCGGGCACCATCGCGACCTTCGCCAACGGGGAACGCGGCGCACGCGGCGCCTATGAGGCGCTGATCCTCCTCGGCACCGAACGTGCGACGATAGCGACGGCTGCGGTCATCGCGAGTCTGCAGACGATGGTCGCGCTGGCGAACGACGCCGACGTCACCGTCACATACGCAGCGACCGATGCCGGTACGTGGTCGATCCTGTGCTTTGCAGCGCCCGATCCTGCCGACCCGCTTGCCGATCCGGTCCTCGTCGAGCGCCGGGGCGATAGCATTGGCGTCAACCCGGCGGCGGACGCTCTGCGGGCGGCGCTCGTCGCGCTCCACCCCGCCTTCGCCATCGAAGCGGCAGCAGCAGCGCCGTCACCCAAGCCGCGTTGACCCGTCGTCCTGCGACCCTTAGGTTCCGCGCCATTGTCGGCACATGGCCGAGCGCGTAGCTCAGCGGTAGAGCATCGGACTTTTAATCCGTTGGTCGTGGGTTCGACCCCCACCGCGCTCACCAACAAAATCAAGGGGTTAGGCCAAAAACCTAACCCCTTTTTCATG
>CAXNGA010000103.1:0-6454 GCA_964201375.1 Kaistiaceae bacterium | reverse complement strand
GCCCAGACCCTCCGCGCGACCGGCCACGATCCAGGTCGAAACCGAGGCGTGAATCGCGCCTGCAGGCCCCGGGAAAGCCGGCAGCCGGTGAAGCGCCTGCACCACGAAACCCTCGTCTCCGCAGGGGCCAGCTGTCGCAACCGAGCCGTTGGGCATTGATGCATCGAGCAGCGTCACGTTCCGGCCCTTGATGGAAAACAGCGGCTTGACGGCGCAGCTGTCCGTCGGGGCCGCAGGGTCGTCGGCGAACCAGCACGGCAGGAGGTTAGGGTGACCGGGAAACATCCGCCACAGCCAGACGAGCGCGCCCTTCGAGGAAAGGACGAGTTTCCACAGGGGCTCCAGCAGCCGGGGCGCGTCCAGTTCCAGGAGGAAGGGGCCGAACGGCTCACGAAGGAGCAGCTCCAGGCGATACGCCTTGACGAGTTCGCGGATCGGCTCGGCCGTGTCGTCGGCAAACCGGCCGGCGGCATCGATGCCGATTTCCTCGATGTCGATGAAGCGGACATCGCGACCGGCCTGGCGGGCGCAGTCGGCGAGATAGCGAGCCCACACCCTGTCCTCGTCGTTGCCGGCCGAGGCGGTGGCGTGAAGCGTTCCGTCGCCGCCGGTCGATGCAAAGGCTTCGACCAGCGCCGCGTGCAGCCGGTTGAACTGGTCGGAGCCCGGCGGGAGTTGCCCACCCGCAAGCCTGTCCTCGAACCATATCCACTGGAAGACCGACGCCTCGAACAAGGTGCCCGGCGTATCGCCGTTGCACTCGTGGAGTTTCGGCGGGCCCTCACCGTCGTGGGCGAAATCGAACCTCGTCACCAGGGAAGGATCACGCCGGAGCCAACTCGCACGCACGCCGTCCCAACTCGAGGGCACCAATCGGAGCGAGTGCAGGATCTCCTCATCGCGGCAGGCACGTTCGACGAACGCCAGGCACATGTCCCACAGATCGGTCGTGGCGGTCCGAAGCGCATCGACCTCAACCGGATCAAACCTGTAGCAGGCGTCGTCGGTCCAGTAGGGGGCGAAGACCGGGGTGTGATGAAGAAAGCCAAGCCGATCCGCCAATCCCCGCCAGTCCGGCCGACCGGCGAGCGTCATGCGGCGCATCGTTCGCCCGCCGAACCGATCGACGATATCCCCGACGATCGGTCGCCGGGCCGAACCCGCCGCGCCGGATCGACGGGTCGACCCGACCCGTGGTGAGGGAAGACGCTGCCATCGGCTGCATCGCCGAATTGACCAGCGGGAGCGCGAATGCGGCGGCGCGGGAGTAGAACGCATCCGCCATGGTCCAGAGCGCGACGGTATTGGAACGCATGGGCCGACCGGGCTCGTCGGACTCGGCGGGACCGAACGGCCCCTCCGCTGCGGTCCCGTCATCGGCCGGCTCCGGCGATCGTTCGCGGGTAGTATCCATTGTGCTGCGGTCACCGCGCCGGACGACCCCGGCAACCCTGCGATGGACTGTGTCGTACATGCCCGGCGGCAGCAAGACTGAACTTCCGGCCACTGGTCGGGCGCGATCCAGGGTCCTGCCCGGTGCCGGCTTACCCGGGTCGACGCCACCTGGGCAACGACCCCGTCGGGCCTCCCTTCCTCACCACGCGATGCATGGCGGCCTCCCGCTCTTCGGCACCTGGATCCTGCTACGAGCGCCCGGCGTGCGCCAGCCAACGCGGCGCGCCACGGCTTCCGGAACGGCGGGCTATTTCTCCGGGCTCCGGCCGCGCAACTGGCGTGACAGGCGCCTCCCCTCGCCGGCAAAGCCGTTCGCAGCGAAGACGCTGGAATGACCCCGGTGGGTGGATGACAGCCCGCCGGCATCGAACGGATACCCTTCGACCACCTGCGCGCCAGCCTTCCGCGCGCAGGCGACCGCGCCCTCGATGAGCTTCTTCGTCAGCCCCGTCCTGCGATGGGAGCGGGCCACGAAGAAGCAGAGGATCGTCCAGGTCGGCGTTTCCGGGGGGGTCTGGCGGGGCATTGCGCGGGAGCGTTCGAGGCGCCCGTACGTCTCGCGCGGAGCGATCGAGCACCAGCCGACCGGCTCGTCGCCATCGTAGGCCAGAACGCCAATGGGCGTGCCGTTCTCTACGAGGTCGTGCATGTAGGCCTTCCGCTCATCGGCAGTAAGCTGCTGCGACGGGGTCCGGTAGGGCGTGCACCAGCAGTAGTGCGGCGCACCGCGGCTTTCGAAGAGGCGGGCGAAATCGCTCCAGTTCTCCCTGTCGACCGGCCGGACGACGATCGCTGCGGTCATGGGGCAATCTCCTGCACGCGGTTGCCGATCATCCCAGCTACACCGCGTCCGGCGAAGTCGCCGGCCCGGACGAGCGGAACCGGTGGCATGACCGCTTCCCGCCAGTGAAACGGGGAATCGCTGCGGGACGACGGTAAGCATTCGTTAACCGCGCGCCGCGCACCCTTGCCGCCTGTGATTCACTCGGAGGTTGGTCGCCATGGGCGCCAGCATGCGGTCGGCGGCA
This sequence comes from Kaistiaceae bacterium, assembly GCA_964201375.1. Lineage (GTDB taxonomy): Bacteria > Pseudomonadota > Alphaproteobacteria > Rhizobiales > Kaistiaceae > JADLGL01. Next base: position 3,971 of record CAXNGA010000103.1, on the reverse strand, counting down.
GCGGAAATCCAGGCCGCCAGGGATGAGCTGACCGACCGGCAGGTCGACGACATGCGGGCATTGCTACGCCTCATGTCGAATGCAAGCGCCTCGGAATCACTGAAGGTTCTGCGGGCGGCCTTTCCGGACGCTACGCTCGCGACGCGGACCGCCGCGGTTGCGGGGGGGCGGTTCCAGCCTTAGCGGTTCCGGCTCCTCGGCGACCTCCTGCATCGGCGCGTCGTTGGCGCGGAGCGGCTCTCCCGTGACGGTGCGCAGCGTCGCCTCGAACGCCCGCCAGGAGAACGGGAGCGATGCCAGATAGGCCAGCGTCCCGACCGTCAGCACCACCCACGTGAAGCTCACGAGAAGGGCCGCGACCACCACCAGCGCGATGAAGAGCGGGAGCACTGCGTCCCGCGGAATCCTGTGGCCGACGAGCTTGCCCGACCATGTCGGAACGCGGCTCACCATCAGGAAGGCCACGAGCACCGTGTAGGCAAGCGCGATGGGCGCGGTGAAGACACCGTGCGATGCGCCGAGGAACTCGACGTAGATGGGCAGCATCGCGAGCACTGCGCCGGCCGGCGCCGGCACGCCAACGAAGTACGCCCCCTGCCACGCCGGCTTTGCCGGCCCGTCGAGTGTCGAGTTGAAGCGCGCGAGGCGGAGGGCGGCGCAGATGGCAAACACCATGCCCACCACCCAGCCGGCAGAGCCGAGATCGGACAGCGCCCAAGCGAAGAGCAGGATGGCCGGCGCCACGCCGAAGCTGACGAAATCGGCGAGGGAATCGAGTTGTGCCCCGAAGCGCGACGTCGAGCGGAGAAGCCGCGCGATCCTGCCGTCGATGCCGTCGAGCACGGCCGAGAAGAGGATGCCGTAGATCGCCCATTCGAACCGGCCTTCGAACGCCATGCGGATGGCGGTAAGGCCCGAGCAGAGCGCAAGCAGCGTCACCATGTTCGGCAGCAGCATCCGCACCGACACCTGCGGTCGCGGACGCCGGACGGTGCGGCCCGAAGGTTCGTCAGGATCGAACGGGGTGAAGAGTCGCGCCACGCTAGTCGATCCGCACCGGCCAGCCGGCGACGCCGCCGTACCAGGCGATCGTCGTCTCGCCGGCAAGGACCGTCTGGCCATCGCTGACGATGATCGCGGCCGAAGCGGGGAGGTAGACATCCACGCGCGAACCGAAGCGGATCATGCCGAAGCGCTGTCCGGCCGACAGGTCGGCCCCTTCGGCGGTCCAGCACAGGATGCGGCGCGCGACCAGCCCGGCGATCTGGACGACGCCGACCTGGCCATGCGGCCCGTCGAGGACGACGCCGTTCCGCTCGTTGTCGACGCTCGCCTTGTCGAGGTCGGCGTTGACGAACTTCCCCGGCCGATAGGCGATGCGCGTGACGCGGCCGGCGACGGGCGCTCGGTTCACATGGCAGTCGAACACGCTCATGAAGACGGACACGCGCTGCATCGGCGCTGAGCCGAGCCCGAGTTCCTCCGGCGGCACCGCAGGCCCCGCGGAGGCCACCGTGCCATCGGCCGGGCTGATGACCAGGTTCGCATCCTGAGGCGTGACGCGGCGCGGATCGCGGAAGAAGTAGGAGACCCAGGCGGTGACGATCGCAAAGACCCAGAACAGCGGCTGCCACAGGACGCCGAGGACGACCGCGATGAGGGCGGCGATCACGATGAAGACATACCCCTCGCGCCGGACAGGCACGAAGTTCTTGCGGATCGAATCGAGGATGGAATCCATAGACCTACCGGGAAAACGCCGACGCTGCCTTGATTTCAGGCAGAGATTTCGCATCAAGCACGAACGATGCCGTGTGTGAAGGGAAAGGCCCAAAATGCGGCGGGAAGACGGACATGCCTCCCGGCTATTCCGCCGCAGTGACGGCCTCGGGAGTGCCCATCGGCGCCAGGTAGCCGGGGTCCCGTTCCTGTGCCCGGCGCAGCCGTTCGGCCGCCTCCTCCGCCTCCTGCTGCCGGCTCCACATGCTGGCGTAAAGGCCACCCTGCGCCATCAGTTCGGCGTGGCGGCCGCGCTCCACGATCACGCCGTCCTTCAGGACGAGTATCTGGTCGACATGGACCACCGTCGACAGGCGATGGGCGATGATGAGGGTGGTGCGGCCCGTCGAAACGCGGTCGAGCGCGCCCTGGATCTCGCGCTCGGTATGGCTGTCGAGCGCTGAGGTTGCCTCGTCGAGGACCAGGATCGGCGGCCCCTTGAGGATGGTCCGCGCGATCGCGACGCGCTGCTTCTCCCCGCCGGAGAGCTTCAGGCCGCGCTCGCCGACCTCGGTCTCGTAGCCCTTCGGCAGGCTTCTGATGAAGCTGGCGATCTGGGCGAGTTCGGCCGCCTCCCGCACCTCCTCCTCGGAGGCGTCGGGGCGACCGTAGCGGATGTTGTAGGCGATTGTGTCGTTGAACAGCACCGTGTCCTGCGGGACCATGCCTATCGCTGCCCGGAGCGATGTCTGCGAGACCTCGCGGAGGTCCTGGCCGTCGATCGTGATGCTGCCCGACCCTATGTCGTAGAAGCGGAAGAGGAGCCGCGAGATGGTCGATTTTCCCGCACCGGACGGGCCGACTATCGCAACGCTGTGCCCGGCGGGGATTTCGAAGCTGACGCCCTTGAGGATGGACCGATCCGGGTCGTAACCGAACCGGACGTCATCGAAGCGGACCGCGCCTTCGCTGATGCTCAGCGCCGGCGCGCCGGGCCGGTCGATGATCTCGGCCGGCTCGTCGAGCAGCGTGAACATCGTCTCGATGTCGGCGAGGCCCTGTCTGATCTCGCGGTAGAGCGTGCCTATGAAATTGAGCGGGATCGCCAGCTGGATCAGAAGCGCATTGATCAGCACGAAATCGCCGATCGTGAGCGTTCCGCGCACCACCTCGGACGCAGACATCACCATGGCGATCGTCATGCCGACGGTGAAGATCACCGTCTGGCCGAGGTTCAGCCAGGCGAGCGACGTCCACGTCTTGGTCGCGGCCTCCTGGTAGCGCTCCATCGAAACGTCGAAGCGGCGCGACTCGAGCCCCTCGTTCCCGAAATACTTCACGGTCTCGTAGTTGAGGAGCGAATCGACGGCCTTCGAATTGGCTTCGGTGTCGGAGTCGTTCATCGCCCGGCGGATCGCGATGCGCCGGTTCGAGGCCACGACGGTGAAGGCCACGTAGACCACCACCGTGACCACCACGACGAGGAGATAGCTCAGGCCGAAATGGTAGCCGATGATGGCCGCGGCAAAGGCGAATTCGAGCGCGGTCGGCACCATGTTGAGGAGCGTGTGCCGCACCATCGATTCGATGCCGTTGGTCCCGCGCGAGATGACGCGCGACAGGCCACCGGTGCGGCGCTCGAGATGGAACCTCAGCGACAGATCGTGGAGGTGGACGAAGGTGCGGTAGGCCAGCCGCCGCACGGCGTGCTGGCCCACCTTCGCGAACAGTGCGTCGCGGAGCTGCGTGAAACCGGTGCTCAACACCCGGCCAAAGCCGTAGGCAACCACGAGGAAGATTGGGGTTGCGACTGCGGCGACGAGGAGCGCGTCGGCCGACGTCGTTCCGGCCGGGACCAGCGCATCGGTCGCCCATTTGTAGGCGAACGGCACCAGCACCGTGGCGACCTTGGCGACGACGAGCGCCGCGAGCGCGAAAGCAACGCGCTGCTTCAGGTCCGGCCGGTCGGCCGGCCACATGAAGGGCCACAGGCTCCGCAGGGCGGCGATCGTGCCGCCACTGTCGGCGGTCACGCCGCCCTTGCGGCGCCGCTCCACGGCTGTCGTCATCCGAAATGTCCCAGCAGGTCGCCCGAAGCGACGATCCAGCGGCAGAGCGCTTTCCTGCCGCGGAGGCAAGCCCCATAATTGGGTGGCGATCAGGGAATGAGAAGGACCTGCCCTGCAAAAACCCGCCGCGGATCGCGGAGCTGGTCGCGGTTGGCCAAGAAGATGTCGCGGTAGCGCGTGCCA
>CAXNGA010000102.1:0-6460 GCA_964201375.1 Kaistiaceae bacterium | reverse complement strand
CGGCACCCAGATTGCCGATGAGAATGACCTTGTTGACGCTGCCAGCCATGGCACGATCCTGCGTTGGAGTGACGACCCTCCCCTACCCTGGGAGTGCCCTACCGCGGCGGACCCTACCGCTCCCGCCCATGCGAGTCGCGGCGAAACGGCTTTTCCACAGCGGCCCAGCTGCCGCCCCGGTGTTCTATGTTTGTTCTCGGTACGCGTCCAAGCCGAGTCAAGGTGGGGGCGGGTCGGGGCGATCGACCACCGCGAATGCTTCCGACGCGGAAACGGGAAATCGCGGGCTGCCGGCGACGCCGCTTCTGCCACTCCCGTTCGACGCGCTGGCGGTTCTTCACGATCCGCCGCATCGTCCACCACCACAGATGCCGGTAGCGGACGTGAAGCCAGATGCGGATGGGGCGTGGCAGCAGCGTGAAAAGGAACGGTGCGAGCTGCTTGAGGCCGTTGCCGGCGGCGGTGTGGGCGAGCCAGCGGATGGCGGCAAAGCCCAGCGTCGACTTCGCGAGGAAAGGGACGAGCGCGATGATCCACAGGACGCTGCCCGACAGGATCATGACGGCGACAAGGACGACGGCCAGGAGCAGGCCGAGGAACGTGGTGAGCCAGACGGGCGCAACGCTCCAGCCCCGCTTCACCTTCGTCCACACGCCGGCAAGGCGCTGCCGGAATCCGCGCAGCGAGCGGACGAAGGCGATCCGTGCCCGCCGACGCAGCACAAGCGGGATGAGCGCCACGGCAATCACCGTCAGCACCCGCATCAGGCCGACGCGCCAGAAGATGTTGCGGACGAGGACCAGCGGCGCCAGCAGCAGCGCATAGAGCGAGTTCCCTCCCGCGAGGTATTCGAGCCCGACCGCCGCGAAGGCGACGAGGAGAACCGCGAAGGCGATCGTCCAGAAGCGCTGCATCTTTGGCGACGACCGGTTGGGTTGCGCCGACCGGCGGGTCGACCTCCTCTCGCTACTGCACGACGAGGCGGATGCGATTGCCCGCCGGATCGACGGTTTCGATCGCGCCCAAGGGAAGTGGCGTCACGGGAGCGCCCGCGTTCCGAAGCCGCTCGACCACCGCATCGCGGTCGGTCGCTGACGGCAGTTCGATGACGAAGTGGCGGAGCCCCGCGTGTTCGCGCGGCGCCTGCAGGGCACCCTCCCCGTTCCAGGTATTGAACGCCATGATGTGCGGCGGGTAGTCGAGCGTGACGTCCGCCATGCCGAAGCCGCGGCCGAGCATCTGGTACTCGAAGCCGATCACCTCCGCGTAGAAGCGCATGGCCTCGTCGAGCGAGTTCACGTGCAGGTGGACATGGCCGATGCGTGTTCCCGCGGGCAGCGGAACCACGAGCGATTCGCCCTCCGTGAGCTCGGAGAAGAGCGAGCCGAGATCGACCTGGCCGCGCCCGGAATGACGACGGCCCTGCCGGTCGAGGCCATAATAGTCGCCGCGCTCGGCGATCAGCACGCCGCGGTCGGGCGTCTCGAAGGTGAGTTCGATGCCGTTGTTGTCCGCGTCCCACAGATACGTGGTCTCCGTAACGAGGTGGTCCGTCGGCGCGTTCCGGTACCTGGCCGAGAACATCCGCGCGACGGCGAGCGCGAGATCGCGCCGCGCCGGGACATGGATGGCGACGTGATACAGGCCGCTCGTCCTCGCCTTCACCGGCAGCACTGCGCCGGGGTGGAGGACGATCAGGGGGCGGCCGCCTGCGCCCAGGACGATGTCCCTGTCGTCCTGCGAGAGGACCGTGAGCCCGACGAGGTCACGCCAGACCGGCAGCGCCTTCGTTGCATCGGTGATGCCGATATGGACCGGCCCGAGACGGGTTGCCGACGGCACAAGGGCGGGTTTCACCGGCGCCTCGGGGAACTGGCGAAAATGCTTCGACATCACGGCGTCCCTCGGCCCGCGGAGAACGGGCTCGAACGAGATATAGGCGGTGCCCCGTCCCGCGGCGAGGGCGGAGGCGTCAGCCGCAGCTCTGTCCGGCGGCGATTCCCGCGAAGAGCGCCTGCAGCGGGTTCGGCCGCCAGGCGCGGGTGAGGAAGTCCTCATGGCCTGCGGCGACGCCGAGAAAGGCCGTGCCGCCGGGCGCTATCGGGTCACGGGCGCTGCCGCGCGTCGTCGGAATGCCGCGCGCCGCGAGCAGTTCGATCAGCGCGGCGTTGCCGCTGGCTGCGGAAGCCGAATAGGCGCTGAAGAGGAAGGCGGAGCGTTTCCGGGCGATCCAGTCGGCGAACAGCGAGACCTCCCCGTACACGGCATCAAGAAGGATCACGCCGCACAGCCGCCCGTCGGCACCGCCGACCGCGAGCGAATAGGCCGCCGGCAGATAACCGCCGCTGTAGGCGACGAGGACGACCGGCATCCGGTCGAAGTCAATGGCCAGAGCGCGGTTGCCGAGGAGATCCGCCAGGTGGTCGCTTGCCTCGGCGAGCCAGGCGGCAAACGCACCCGGCTGCCAGAAGCGGCCGGCCGAGGAATCGAGCGCGTCGATCGCGAATTGCGGGGCGACGAGGACGGCGTTGAGGCCGGAGGCCTGTAGCTGTCCGGCGACGTTCTGGCGGCGCAGCACGTCGCTTTCGAGTGTCGCCTGGTTGCCGTGGAAGAAGGCGACCAGGATTGCCGGCCGGGTCGGATCGAAGCCGGCGGGAATGAACACGAGGCCGCGGTCGTCGGCGTAGGTCTCGTCTTCCCAGTAGACCCCGCCGCGCGGCGCGGTGTGACCCCGCCGGCCGCCGCGGACAATGTCGAGGAACGGTGTGCCCGTGCCGGGGACCAGCCCGTCATAGGGGAATGGCGCGGTGGCGAAGGGTACGAGGGCGGTGAGCGACTGCGTCAGCGGCGTGGCCCCGGATGGCGTGATCGCCAGGACGGCCATGGCCCACGCAGCCAGCGCCAGCGCGCTCCGGACGACCCTGGCCTGCGGTACTCCGAGCCGGCGGATCGTTCTCCCGGTGGCTTCCACCCTACCCTGCGGCTGCGGCCCGGAGGGCGCCGCGGAGTGGCAGCAGCAACGCGAAGAAGGCCGGGATCGCGATGAGGTAGGCGACACCGGCAAACTGGACGACGGCGGTGAGGCCGAACGATGTCGCCAGCACCGGGATCGCGGCCGAGGCGATCACCGAGAAGCTGCCATTGATGCCCCAGGCCCAGATGAAGAGGTGGTTCTTCTTGAGCCGCCCAAGCCACGACATTCCGGTCGCTAGCGGGAAGCCCATCAGGAAGGCGGGCGGCGCAATGAGGAGGAGGCAGAAGACGAGGCGGAGCGCGTAGGGGAACGTGCCGATCCAGTCGAGGACCGGGTCGAGGAAAAGGCTGTAGCCGACAAGAAGCGCGCCGATCGCAGCAAAGACGAACGGCATGATGCTTCGAGCGCGGTCGAGGAACCGCTCGGAGACGAGGCTGCCGAAACCGGAGAACACCAGCATGCCCGTGATGAGGACGGACGCGGACACGGTCGGCGTCGAAAGCGCCAGGATGAACTTAGAGATCATCCCGACCTCGACGAGCATGTAGCCGAAGCCGAGACAGGCGAAATAGAGGAGCGTCCCGAGCTTGCCGGGGTAGCGGCTGAAGATCGTGCGCCAGCCGAACAGCAGCGGGACGAGAAGCAGCACCAGCGCGGCGATGCCGGCCACGAGGAGCGTCGCCCAGACGGAGAGATAGCCCCAGTCGTCCTGGAATAGCTCGAGCCGGTCTAGCGTCCTGGTCAGATCGGCCGGACGCACATAAGCGGCGAAGTACGGGCGGTTGTTGGTCAGTTCCGCGACATCGAAGACGTAGGCGTCGGCAAACTCCGACCATGTGTCGGTGACGAGCGCCTGCCAGGCGAGGCGGCCCACTGCAGTTGCCGGCAGCACCTGCGGCCCCGATGGCGTCGGAACGCCCAGCAGCGGATCGAGCAGCGGGCTGGCGCCCGCCGGGTTCGCGAGTGCGGGATCGAGGAGGGGATCGGCGCCCGCCGGGTTCGTGAGGCCGGGGTCCAGCAAAGGATCGCCGGGATCGACAAAGCCTGCCTCGCCCGTCCCGAAGATCTGCTCGTAGTACGCTGCCAGGACCGTCGACGCCGCGTCCGGTGTCATCATCCCCGGTGCGTAGACCTCGTCGAACGACATCGCGTAGCTGTTGTCCGAGAGGATCGCGATTTCCTCGGGCGTGAAGCCGCCGCGCTTGTAGAGGACGGTCGCGGTCGAGAGGTAGTTCGCGCTGACGTAGAACGAGTTGGCGACGTCCGCCGGATCGATGTCACGGGCGGCCGCGACCATCGTGGCGTACAGGCGCAGCACGGATTTCGGCGGCTCCTCCTTGTTCCACACCGTCACCGAAAGGACGCCGCCGTCGGCGAGGCCGCGCATGTAGGTCGCCATTGCCTCGCGCGTGTAGGCGTAGCGCTCGGAGATGGTGAAGCCGCCGGGGCTCGACAGGCCGACCGAGTCCGCAAGGCTGAGGTCGATGATGTCGTAGCGGCGGTCGGTCGAGCCGAGGAACAGGCGGCCCTCGTAGGGCACCATCTCGATCCGCGGATCGCCCAGGAGATCGCCGGTGAAGTTCCGGATCACCGGTGCGTCCATCGCGGCGAGAACTGCAGGGTTCGATTCGGCTGCCGTCACGCTCGCGGCGCCGCTTGCGAGCGCCACCGCCGTCGAGATCCCGCCGCCGAACTGGACGACGAAGACCGACGGATCCTCCTTGATGAGGAAGGGGTAGTACATCGGCAGGAAGCGGAAATAGGCCGTCTGCTCCGGCGGCAGAGCACGCATGATCCCGATTGGCCCGTCACTGTCGATGTACATGCCGAGGAATGCGTTCGACGGCATTTCCGGGATGTTGAAGGCGGCGTTGTCGGAGAGGCCCGGCGCGAAATGCAGGTACGAGCTCTGGTAGATCTGGAGATCGCCGAACGGCGAGTGGCTCGCGTAGACCTCCGTCGCATCGGGGAAACGGCGGGCGTAGGAGACGCCCTTGTAGTCCGAGACGGCAATCGTGGTGAGGTTCGCTGCCTGCGGCAGGACGAACTGCAGACCCACCGAAACGAGCCCGGCGAAGGAAAGGGCGATCATCCCTGCCCGGCTGCCGATCCACAGCAGCCAGCAGACGCCGCCGGCGAACCAGATGACCAGCGGGACGATCAGGAGGTTCTCCGGCGGGAACAGGAACATGCCGCCCAGTACGAGCAGGCCGCAGAGGCCCGCGCCGACCAGATCGGCGAAGTAGACCCGGCCGAAGATTGCAGTGCTCTTCAGGAACACCGTGCCGATGAATACTGCCGCCGACAGGAACGGCATGAAATAGAGGATGAAGTTCAGCGCGAGATTCCACTTCTGGGCGGGGTCCGAGACGAGGAAGATCGGGTTGAACGGGTTCTGCTGCGCCAGGATATGGCAGCCGGCCATCAGCGGTCCGAACAGCGCCACGGTGAGGGTCGAGATTCCCCTCCAGCGGCGCTGGAAGAAGTCCTCCGCAAGCGCCATCACCGCCGAGGCAAGGCCGAAGCCGAGCATCGCGAGCGCCACGACGAACGATCCGAAATGCGTCCAGCTTCCCACCGCGAAGACGCGCATGACGAAGATCTGGAACGCGATGACGGCGCCCGCGACGAGGCCGATGGCGAGGTAGAGCAGCGGCGCCGGCAGCGGCGTGGCGCCGGGCGTCCGGATCGCGGTGCTGGTGGCGGTTACCATGCGGGGCCTAGGGCGTCGGCGCTGCGGCGCAGCGAATGAGATCGATGGGAAGGGTAGCCGCTTCAGCGAGGCCATCGCCCTGCTGAAGGATGGTCATCCTCGCCGGCGGTGCGTCGTTCACTACAACTGCACTGAGCGTCATCGTGACGGACCTGAACGCCGTATCGGGGCTGCTGCACGCCGCCACGACCGTGACGGCATCGCCCTCGCGCGTGCGGGTGTTGATGACGCACTGGGCCACCCCGAGCGCGGCACCGCCGAGGCCGTTGTTGCCGACGGTCATCACCATGCCCTGCGAGCAGGTCGCCGCGTCGGGCGCCCAGTCGCCGAGGAGCATCGTCGTGTCCACCGCCGGCGCGACAGCCAACGCCGCGGGCGTGGCTGGAGCAACTGCCACAGCCGGTGTCGCGGGCGTCACCGGGGCCGGCGTGTCGCCGACTGTGGCGACGGGGGCCGGGCTTTGCGTGACGGGGGCCGGCGCCTCTGCATCGTCGCCACATGCAGCGAGGGCCGCGGCGGCGGTGCAAAGAACCAGCACCCGCAGCATCGGTCCGGGACGGACCATCATCACGAACGACAAGACTACCTCCGGGCGAAGCCGTGCCGGTTGTGAAAATGCGAGCCTACTCGGCGTGGACGCCGACGATCTGGTCGCCTTCGAGTTTGGTGAAGGGAACGAAGGGGACGATGCGGCCGCCATATATGTCCGAGCGGCTGACGCGGATCGTGCCGTCGGGCGCCTGCTCCTTGACGATCTTGAGCACGTGGTGGGC
>CAXNGA010000101.1:0-6516 GCA_964201375.1 Kaistiaceae bacterium | reverse complement strand
GTTGATCAGCTCGACGCAGCCGATCTCGATGATGCGGTCGGCGGCCATGTCGAGGCCTGTCGTTTCGGTATCGAAGGCGATCTCACGCATCAGGCGTTCCCGGGCCGGCGCTGACGAGCGCGGCGATGATATTGCTCACGGCGGCGCGGGCCGCATCGGGCCCGGCTCCGGTATCCACGACAAAGTCCGCGCGGCGGCGCTTCTCCTCGTCGGAGAGCTGGCGGGCGGAAAGGAGATCGTACACTTCCGGCGTCATGCGCGGCCGAGCAAGCACACGGGCCCGGCGCACGTCGGCAGGCGCCGTCGTGACCACGATGCGGTCGAACCGGCGCGACGAGTCCGTCTCGAACAGGAGCGGGATCTCGACGACCGCGATCTCGCAGCCGGATGCTTCGGCCGCCGCACGGAAAGCCTCCTCCTCCGCGCGGACGAGCGGATGGACGATCGCCTCGAGGCGCGCCACGGCACCGGGATCGGCGGCAAGGATGGCCGAAAGGCGCGACCGGTCCACCTTTCCGTCGCGCACCGCATCGGGGAAATCCGCGGCGACCGGCGCCACCGCCTTGCCGCCATAGAGAAGGTGCACCGCTTCGTCGGCGCTGAAGACCGGAATGCCGTGATCGGCGAACATCTCGGACGTGGTCGTCTTTCCGCTCGCGATCGTCCCGGTCAGGCCGACGACGATCACGCCGCCTGCCCGATGTCGGCGACAATGAGGTCGCGCAGCGCCGCGGTCACCTCCGGGCGGCGGCCGAACCAGCGTTCGAAGCCGGGCACGGCCTGGTGGAGAAGCATGCCGAGTCCATCCACAGCGACGAGGTTCCGCTTCCGCGCCGCAGCCAGGAGACCCGTCTCGAGCGGCACGTAGACGAGGTCGTTGACGACAGCCGTCTCCGGCATAGGCACGAGATCGAGCGAAAGATCCGGTTGCCCGGCCATGCCCAGAGTGGTGGTGTTGACGAGAAGGCCGGCCTTGCTGAGCCACTTCGGCAGAGTGTCCCACGCGGCAGCCTCGACCGGCTTGCCGAAATGCTTCGCCAGCGCTTCCGCGCGACCGGGTGTCCGGTTGACGACGATGGTCCGCGCCACGCCGCGGCTCCCGAGCGCCCACACCACCGCCCGCGCCGCGCCGCCTGCGCCGAGCACGAGAGCGGTGTCGGTGCTGTCCCAGCCGGGCGACTTCTCGTCGAGATTGGCGAGGAAGCCCGCGGCATCCGTGTTGCCGCCGACGAGCCGGCCGCCCTCGAGCCACAGCGTGTTCACCGCGCCGAGGGCCCTGGCGACCTCGTCCGCCGCCGTCACGGCGCGGAACGCCGCCTCCTTGTGCGGGACGGTGACATTGCCGCCGACATAGCCGAGCTCGGCAAAGCCGTTCAGCACCACCTCGATCCGCTCGGGCTCGACCGGAAGGGGGACGTAGTCGCCGGCGATGCCGAGGGTCGCAAGCCAGTGGCGGTGGATCATCGGCGACCGCGAATGGCGGACGGGCCAGCCGAGAATGACGGCAGTGGGCGCGGTTACCACGGGATGGCCTCGAGGCGGCGGAGGGATGCCAGGAGCGGCAGGAGGGGAAGCCCGAGGATGGTGAAATAGTCCCCCTCGATGCGCTCGAACAGGCGTACGCCATGGCTTTCGAGCTGGTAGGCGCCGACCGTGGTGGTCACCGCGGCACCCGCGGCGTCGAGGTAGAGGTCGATCTCGAGCGCCGTCAGCGGGCGGACGGCAAGGCGGGCGCTCCGCACCGCGCGGGCCATGACCCGTCCGTCGGCAATGACGGCAAACGCGGAGTGAAGCCGGTGGCTCCGCCCGGCGAGGCGGGCGAGCTGGTCGCGCGCCGCGGCGACCGAACCGGGCTTGGACCAGACCTCACCCTCGAAGTCGAGCACCTGGTCGGCCCCGATGACGATGGCGTCCGGCACACTGGAAGCGATGGAGCGCGCTTTCGCCTCCGCCAGCGCCGCCGCTGTCGCGCGGGGAACCAGCTGCTTCGGTGCCAGCTCGGCCTCCAGTGCCCGTTCGTCGACCCGGTGCTGCCTGAGTTCGACATCGATTCCGGCGTCGGCGAGGAGCTTTCGCCGCGCGCTGCTTGCCGAGGCCAGCACGATCCGGCGGGACGACCCCGAGTCGGCGAGTTCACGTCGACTTGTGTCGGACAAGGCAATACCGCGTTCGTTGTGTGCGCACGATTCTTCGGCGTCTGGGTACAGACCGGGAGAAGTCGCCCTCTCCGGAGGCCTGCGCGCTTCTTCGTCCCCGATGGCCGGATTTCGGTCAACGCCTTTCCCGGCGGGGCAGCGTTGTGCACCAAAGGCGGCAGAACGGGAAGTGCACCGCGGTCCACCGGTCGTCCACTGGCTCGGACCGCACGACCAGGACGACACTGCTACCCCAAAGTACTGACCGGAAATGGGTTTTGGCAACCGTCCCCGGTCTTCCCGGTATTCTTCCACAGTGACTGATATGCCTGTCCCACCGGAGCCATGGCAGCGTGAGATGCGGACGCATTGTGGATGGCCGCGTTTCTCACTAATCCACCGACCAACCTAAGAAGCAGAAGAAAGATAGAAGGTTTGAGAGAGACCGAACTGGAGAACACCGGCGGCGCGGCAACGCTGTTCGAAGCGGCCCTGAGCGGAGCACCGACCCCCGTGCCTCCGATCTGGCTCATGCGCCAGGCGGGCCGGTATCTGCCGGAGTACCGTGAGGTGCGGGCCAAAGCGGGGTCGTTCCTCAACCTCTGCTACGCCCCCGAACTCGCCGCGGAGGTGACGCTCCAGCCGATCCGCCGGTTCGGCTTCGACGCCGCGATCCTCTTCTCCGACATTTTGGTGATCCCTGACGCGCTCGGCCGGTCGGTCCGCTTCGTCGAGGGCGAAGGTCCGCAACTCGACCCGATCGATTCGGCAGGCATTGCAGCGCTGGCCGCTGACGGTGTGGTGGAACGGCTGGCGCCGGTCATCGAGACGGTGCGGCTCGTCCGCGCCAGGCTGCCCGCCGACAAGGCACTGATCGGCTTCTGCGGCGCGCCGTGGACGGTCGCTACCTACATGATCGCCGGCCACGGGACATCGGACCAGGCGCCGGCGCGGCTCCTCGGAGCGCGCGAGCCGGAACTCCTCGACCGGCTGACGGGAATTCTCGCCGAGGTGTCGGCCCAGTACCTCATTGCCCAGCTCCGGAATGGCGCGGCGGCAGTGCAGATCTTCGACAGCTGGGCGGGCGTTCTGGGCGAGAAGGAATTCGAGCGCTGGTCGATCGCGCCGATCGCCGCGATGGTGCAGCGCGTGCGCGCCGAAGTGCCTGGAGCGAGGATCATCGGGTTTCCCAAGGGGGCAGGCGCACGGGCGGCGGACTTCGTGGCGCGGACGGGCGTTGATGCGATCGGCATCGACTGGACGGTACCGCTCCGGGCCGCGGGCGATCTGAAGGCCCACGCGGTCGTGCAGGGCAATCTCGATCCGATGGTCCTGGTCGCGGGTGGCGCTGCGCTCGACAGGGCGATCGACCGGATCATGGACCGCCTTGCCGGCGACCGCTTCATCTTCAATCTCGGCCACGGTATCGTGCCCCAGACGCCGATCGCCCATGTGGAGCGGCTGGTCGAGCGGGTCCGGCAGCATGGAGGCGCGGCGTGACCGAGTTCGACTGGCAGCGGATTCTGGTGGCTTTCCACGTGGTCGCGATGGTCGCGTGGATGGCCGGGATCCTCTATCTGCCGCGCCTTTTCGTCTACCACGCGGGTGCCGCGCCCGGATCGGACAAATCCGAGACGTTCAAGGTGATGGAGCGAAAGCTCCTGCGCGGGATAATGAACCCGTCGATGGTCGTCACGCTCGTGACCGGCATCGCGCTCGCGCTGTGGCTGCGCATGTATGACGCCCCCTGGATGATGGCGAAGGCGGCTCTTGTCGTCGTGCTCGTCGGTATCCATTTCTGGCTGGTCGCCCGGCAGCGGGACTTCGCCGCGGACGCCAATTCGCGGTCGTCGCGCACGTACCGGATCGTCAACGAGGTGCCTGTCCTCTTCCTCCTCGGCGTTGTGATCCTCGTCGTCTGGAAGCCGTTCTAGGCGTTCCACAACCCATTGCTTTCGTCTTGTGACGGACGGGATGAGGCACTAAGGTACTGTTCTCTCTTCAAGCAGACAGGCACCGGTGGCTTCGGCCTTCCGTGTTGCCGCACCGGGTCCCACCCGGCTGAAGTTCTGCCCTTCCCCCCTTTGCGTCCCCACGGGCCAAGCTGGCCCGTAGAAAGATTCCCATGCCTGAAACGAAACTTCAGGACCTCAAGCGCAAGTCGCCGACGGAGCTTCTCAGCTTCGCCGAGGAACATGAGGTCGAGAACGCGTCCACGCTCCGCAAGCAGGAGCTGATGTTCGCGATCCTGAAGCAGCTCGCCGCCAGGGACATCGACATCATCGGCGAGGGTGTCGTCGAAGTCCTTCCGGACAGCTTTGGCTTCCTGCGGTCCCCCGATGCCAACTATCTTGCCGGTCCCGACGACATCTACATCTCGCCCGCGCAGATCCGGCGCTTCTCGCTCCGGACCGGCGACACCGTCGAGGGCCAGATCCGCGGACCCAAGGAGAGCGAGCGGTACTTCGCGCTCCTCAAGGTCAACACGATCAACTTCCAGACGCCCGAAGAGGCGCGCCACAAGGTTCACTTCGACAACCTCACGCCGCTCTATCCCGATGAGCGGCTGAAGATGGAGACCGGCGATCCGACCCGGAAGGACCTCTCGGCGCGGGTCATCGACCTCGTCGCCCCGCTCGGCAAGGGCCAGCGTGCCCTCATCACGGCGCCGCCGCGTACCGGCAAGACGGTGTTCCTCCAGAACATCGCCCACTCGATCACGGCCAATCACCCCGAATGCTTCCTCATCGTGCTTCTCATCGACGAGCGGCCGGAGGAGGTGACCGACATGCAGCGCTCGGTGAAGGGCGAGGTCGTGTCCTCGACCTTCGACGAGCCGGCGACGCGCCACGTGGCTGTGGCGGAGATGGTGATCGAAAAGGCGAAGCGGCTCGTCGAGCACGGCCGCGACGTGGTCATCCTCCTCGATTCGATCACCCGCCTCGGCCGTGCCTACAACACCGTGGTGCCGTCGTCGGGCAAGGTGCTCACGGGCGGCGTCGATGCCAACGCCCTGCAGCGCCCCAAGCGCTTCTTCGGCGCGGCGCGCAACATCGAGGAAGGCGGGTCGCTCACCATCATCGCGACTGCGCTCATCGATACCGGCAGCCGCATGGATGAAGTGATCTTCGAGGAGTTCAAGGGTACAGGTAACTCCGAAATCATCCTCGACCGGAAGGTCGCCGACAAGCGCACCTTCCCCGCCATCGACATCACGCGCTCCGGCACCCGCAAGGAAGAGCTTCTAGTCCCGCCGGACATCCTCAAGAAGATGTATGTCCTTCGCCGCATCCTCATGCCGATGGGCACCTCGGACGCCATCGAATTCCTGCTCGACAAGCTGCGCTCGACCAAGTCGAACGCCGACTTCTTCGACCAGATGAACACCTGACGCGTCACCGCGGACACGAGGCCGTTTCTCAGCCCCGGACCGCTGTCGATGCGTTCCTGACGCGGCACGGTCGGCGCCGGATCCGGTGCTTGAAGCACTGCTGACCGCCACCGCCGCGGGCTGGATTCCATGATTGGGGCTCCCAGCCAGCGCAGGCTGGGCGTCCTCCCGTGACAGTCAGCAGGCGCGCGGTGTGCCGGACCGCGTGCGCCCACGTCGGCGGTTCCGTACTCGGATGGCAGGGCCTCCACGCGGAAGGCGTGCGCCACCGCGAAGCTGGCCGGGTGGCCGCCCGTGCCCCGATGGGTTCATTCGGGCGCGCCCTCGGACCCATCGATGGTATCGCTCCGCACGGCACATGCCTGCCGGAGTGATTTGAATGATGACTCCATCCATCAAGTTAATCTTGACCGGTGCAATCTCCTCAGAATAAAAGGTGAGCCGTAACGACAACTTTTGTGGCCGTGGAAGCCGAAGGTTTAACGAAGCGGCACCGACGGCAGAATCACTCAAACGGGAGAGAACAATGAACAAGCTTCTTATCGGCGTGGCAGCGGCAACGCTCCTTGCGACGACTGCGGCGCAGGCCCAGGTCGGCGGCAACCTCGCGGCGCCGCCGGCGGTGAATCTCGTGCTGGCCCTCACCGGCGCTGCACCGGCGCTGTCGGAGACGACGTTCACCCTTACGACCGGTGAATACTACCGCCTGACCATCACCACCGACGGCGGCGCCGAGGTGCTGTTCACCGCTGCGACGCTCTTCCAGAACATCTGGATGAACCAGATCGTCGTGGCCGGCATGGAGATCAAGCTGTGGGGCGCGGCGGCTGCGGTGGCCGGCGTCGAGGTCGGCGAAGGCGGTGCCGGCGATGTGGCAATCACGTTCGTGCCGATCCGTCCCGGCGAGTTCCCCTTCTGGATCGACGAGGAGGCCGGCATCGGCGGCATGTTCATCGTCCAGTAGAACGATTCTGGCGGGCAGGCTCCTTG